>NZ_QETJ01000020.1:0-56372 GCF_003105095.1 Pseudomonas sp. NDM
CTTGCTCCCGCTCGGGGGCGCAGCCGCCGCAAGTCCACTGCACTCGGTGTGTCTGAAAAAACCGGTTTGCCGGGTTTAGGTCTGCTGCGCAGCCCAGCGGGAGCAAGCTCCCTCGCCACAGGGGATGTGTTGGAGTCTGGGAGTGGTGGGCTCTGCTTCGGTCTTCGCTGTTCAGTGCTCGGGCTCCCTTGCCACACGGATGAGGTGCAGCTGTGGGTCCTTGGGAGAAGTGTCTCGTGAGTAAATTGCCTTATGCCTGGGCCAAGGCGCAGCGGATTCTGCTGCGTGACGATGTGCTGACGGTGTGCCCGTCGACGCCCGGTTGGTCGATCAGTGAAGTGCGCCGGCAGTTCGGTGCGACCCAGGTCGAGCGGGTGCGCGATGATGAGCTCGACGGTTTGCTCGCCAGCGCTTACGCCGACACCGGCAGTGCGGCGGCGGTGGTCGGCGCGGCCGAGAACGAGGTCGATCTCGATCGGCTAATGCAGGACATGCCGGAAATCACCGACCTGCTCGACACCCAGGACGGCGCGCCGGTGATTCGCATGATCAACGCCTTGCTCACCCAGGCCGCGCGCGACGAGGCCAGCGACATTCACATCGAGCCGTTCGAAACTCATTCGGTGGTGCGCTACCGCGTCGACGGCACCCTGCGCGATGTGGTCTCGCCGCGCAAGGCGTTGCACGGTGCGCTGGTGTCGCGGATCAAGATCATGGCCCAGCTCGACATCGCTGAAAAACGCTTGCCGCAGGACGGTCGCATCGCTTTGCGCGTAGCGGGGCGGCCGATCGATATTCGCGTTTCAACGGTGCCCACCGGCCACGGCGAACGTGTGGTGATGCGCCTGCTCGACAAACAGGCCGGGCGCTTGCAGCTGGAAACCCTCGGCATGGACGCACAGGTGCTGGCCAGACTCGACCACCTGATCCGCCAGCCCCACGGTATCGTGCTGGTCACCGGGCCGACCGGCAGCGGCAAGACCACCAGCCTCTACGCGGCGCTGGCGCGACTGGATGCGAGCACCAGCAACATCCTCACCGTAGAAGATCCGGTGGAATACGACCTGCCGGGGATCAGCCAGATTCAGGTCAACGCCAAGATCGACATGACCTTTGCCCTCGCGTTGCGGGCGATTCTGCGCCAGGACCCGGACATCATCATGATCGGCGAGATCCGCGATCTCGAGACCGCGCAAATCGCCGTGCAGGCCTCGCTCACCGGGCATCTGGTGCTGGCGACGCTGCACACCAACGACGCGGTGTCGGCGGTCAATCGTCTGATCGACATGGGTGTCGAACCGTTTTTGCTCGCGTCATCAATGCTTGGCGTCCTCGCGCAACGTTTGGTGCGGCGCCTGTGCAATCAGTGCAAACAGGAAGACCCGGCCACCCCCGGCACCTGGCGCCCGGTCGGCTGCGCAGCGTGCAATCAAACCGGTTACAGCGGCCGCACCGGCATTCACGAATTGTTCTGCATCGACGACGACATCCGCACGCTGATCCACCAAGGGGCAGGGGAGCAGGCCCTGCGCGCGGCGGCTTCGAAAGCGGGGATGTTCAGCCTGCGTGAGGACGGTGAGCGCTGGATTCGCAGTGGTGCCACCGCGCCGGAAGAAATCCTTCGTGTGACACGGGACGCCTGATGAATCGCTATCGTTTTGAAGCGGCGGATGCCGCGGGAAAAATCGAGTCCGGGCACCTTGAGGCGGACAGCCAGAGTGCTGCGTTCAGTGCCTTGCGCGGGCGCGGTTTGACGGCGCTGTCGGTGCACGAGGAAAGCAACGTCGCCCGACACGGTGGCGGTGGTTTGTTCAGCGCCAAACTCTCCGACAACGACCTCGCCTGGGCCACGCGGCAACTGGCGAGCCTGCTCGGCGCCAGCCTGCCATTGGAAGCAGCGCTGAGCGCCACGGTCGAACAGGCCGAGAAGAAACACATCGCCCAGACCCTCAGCGCCGTACGCGCCGATGTGCGCAGCGGCATGCGTCTGGCTGAATCGCTGGCGTCGCGGCCACGGGATTTTCCCGAGATCTACCGCGCGCTGATTGCCGCCGGCGAAGAGTCCGGCGATCTGGCCCAGGTGATGGAACGCCTGGCCGATTACATCGAGGAACGCAACAACCTGCGCGGCAAGATTCTTACTGCGTTCATCTATCCCGGTGTGGTCGGGCTGGTATCGATCGGCATTGTGATTTTCCTCCTCAGCTACGTGGTGCCGCAGGTGGTCAGTGCTTTTTCCCAGGCGCGGCAGGATTTACCCGGTTTGACGCTGGCGATGCTCACAGCGAGTGATTTCATTCGCGCTTGGGGCTGGTTGTGCGCAGCGGTCATGGCCGGGGCGTTCTGGAGTTGGCGTTTGTACTTGCGCAATCCGGCAGCGCGGTTGAGCTGGCATCACCGGGTGCTGAAATTGCCGCTGTTCGGGCGTTTCATACTCGGCCTGAACACCGCGCGATTCGCATCTACGCTGGCAATTCTCGGCGGCGCCGGGGTGCCGCTGTTGCGCGCACTGGAAGCGGCACGGCAGACCCTGTCCAACGACCGCTTGAGCCTGAGCGTCAGCGAGGCCACGGCGAAAGTGCGCGAAGGCGTCAACCTCGCCGCCGCGTTGCGGGTGGAGAATGTGTTCCCGCCGGTGCTGATTCACCTGATCGCCAGCGGCGAGAAAACCGGCTCGCTGCCGCCAATGCTCGAGCGCGCGGCGCAGACCCTGTCGCGGGATATCGAACGACGGGCGATGGGCATGACCGCGTTGCTCGAGCCGCTGATGATTGTGGTGATGGGCGGGGTGGTGCTGGTGATTGTGATGGCGGTGTTGTTGCCGATTATTGAGATCAACCAACTTGTGCAATAGGCAGAATCGGTTGTGGCTGGACTGGCCCTATCGCGAGCAGGCTCACTCCTACAATTTGGAAAGCGTTCCCCTGTAGGAGCGAGCCTGCTCGCGAAAGCGCCAGTAGCGACAGCAAAAAACTCAAATATTTTTCACCAGCCTCAGCACCACCCGAGCGCCAATCCGACCATCCTCGGGTTCTCCATTCTGTCATCTGCAACCACCCGCCACCGCCTCCAGCCCGATTCAGCCAAACCCGCGATCCAGACGCCCCGCGATACCCCGCAAACACCCGAGAAATCCGCACAAAAATCCCCGCGCAGCTCCCGAGGTTTTTTCCTTTATCTGTCACCGGAAGCTGCGAATTTCTCCCTGCGGCTCCACCACGGTGGACCCTCCCGGTGTCATGCAAGCCTTCCGAAACCTGTGTTCCAAACCAAGTTGAAAAGGAGATTCTTCATGTTCAAGCGCACTCTGATCGCCGCCTCACTGACCGTCGCCGCTCTGGCTTCCGCCCAGGCCATGGCCGCCAACGTTACCGGTGGTGGCGCGACGCTGCCTGCCGCGCTGTACAAAGGTTCTGCCAACAGCATCCTCCCAGCCAACTTCAGCTACCTGGGCACCGGTAGCGGCACTGGCAAGAGCGCTTTCCTGACCAACAACTCGGCACTGTTCAACACCACCGGCACCGTGCACTTCGCCGGTAGCGATTCGGTACTGAGCACCGCTGAGCTGACCACTTACACCACCAACTTCGGCACTGCGTACGGCCCGCTGATCCAGCTGCCATCGGTAGCCACTTCGGTTGCCGTGCCCTACAAAAAGTCCGGTCAGACCGCTTTGAACCTGACCAGCGCGCAACTGTGCGACGCGTTCTCCGGCACCAAGACCACTTGGGGTCAATTGCTCGGCACCGCTGACACCACGCCGATCCGCATCGTTTACCGCAGCACTTCCAGCGGCACCACGGAAATCTTCAGCCGTCACCTGGCGTCGATCTGCCCAACCAAGTTCGCCACCAACTCGACGTTCACCAATGCGCGCCTGCCAGCCGGTTCTGCATTGCCTTCGAACTGGGTAGGCGTTGCCGATACCGCCAACGTAGCGCCAACCGTAAACCTGGTTGACGGTTCGCTCGGTTATGTCGGTCCGGACGGTGTTGCCGCCGCCAACAACGCGGTGGTTGCCCGCGTCAACGGCGTACAGCCAACTCAGGCCAACGTAACGGCGGCGCTGTCGACCGCCGCTCTGCCGACTGATCCGACCAAACCTGAGCAGTGGGCTCCGGTGGTCGCCAACCCGGCCAGCGGTTACCCGATCTCCGCCTACACCAACCTGATCCTGGGTCAGTGCTACAAGGATGCGACTGTGGCCGCTGACGTCAAAGCGTTCCTGACCACCCACTACAGCGTGCCGGGCAACGCCGCCGCAACCCTCGCGCACGGCTTCAGCATCGTGCCAACCAACTGGAAGAACGCGATTACCGCCAACTTCGTCAGCAACACTTCGGGCAACAAGCTGGACATCAACAACGCTAGCGTGTGCAACGCCATCGGCCGCCCATAAGCCTGCGGTTTCACCCGGCAACACGAATGGCAGCCCGTTTTCGGGCTGCCATTTTTTTTGCCTTGGGGCGCCGTTACTCCTCATTCATGAAGTTTGTGTGACATCTGTTCGGTCGTGGCCGGCGACAACCGCCTACGTCCTGACAGCAGGTTGTTGCCGATCTGCGGCTTATCAGAAAAGGATCTTGTCGTGATGCTTGCTCGCCCGTCCCGTCGTCGTAACAACGCCCCCTCGTCCCAACGAGAAACCGCTGACCCGGCGCTGTGGCTGCTCAAGCCGCTGGCGCAGGCTGTGGCGTTGTGTCTGGTGGCTGGCAGCGCGCACGCACAAACGGCATTCAGCTCGGGCTGGTTTGCCGCCAAGGGTGCCGCCCAGCAAAGCGCAGCGGCGCGACCGAATGCGGGCGGGTTGCCGGGCATGGCGCCGCCGCTGGCACAGCAGCAGAAAGCCACTCAGCAGTTGCAACGCTCGATTCAGACGTTGAACAACACGGTGGCCGCGATCGCCGCGCAACAGGCTGCGCAGGCGGCCGGTCGGGCGACTGCGTTGGGTTCGGTGCAGTTCGTCCCGGACGGTCTCGGCGAGGGCGGTCTGAAGGTCGACAACAGCCTGACGCAGGGTTGGCAGAACGCCAAAGGCCCGCAGCAGACCCAGGCTGATGGCAAGACCCAAGTGCGTATCGAGCAGACGGCGGACAAGGCGATTCTCAATTGGGAAACCTTCAACGTCGGCCGTAACACCACCGTCGAATTTGCCCAGCAGGCGAATTGGGCGGTTCTGAACCGGGTCAACGATCCGACGGCGCGGCCGAGTCAGATTCAGGGCCAGATCAAGGGCGACGGCACGGTGATGCTGATCAACCGCAACGGCATCGTTTTCAGCGGCAGCAGCCAGGTCAACGTACGCAATCTGGTCGCCGCCGCTGCCAATATCACCGACATTCAATTTAGCGAGCGTGGGCTGTATGTCGACAGCAGCGCCAGTCAACCGACCTTCACTGATGCCGCCGGCAAGGTACTGGTAGAGCGCGGCGCCACGATTGCAACCCACAAGCCCGGCAAGTCCACCGATGCCGGCGGCTATGCCTTGCTGCTCGGCAACGAAGTGCAGAACGACGGCAGCATCAGCACCGCCAAAGGCCAGACCGTGCTTGGCGCGGGCGATCGTTTTTATATCCGCAAAGGCTCGGGTACCGAGGGCAACGGTTTTTCCACGACGTTCGGTAACGAGGTGGTTCCCGGCTTCAACGCCGATTCCGCCGCCGGCAAAGTCAGTAACCAGGGCTTGATTCAGGCAGCAACCGGCGACATCACCCTGACCGGGCATGACGTGCAGCAAAACGGCGTGGCGCTGGCCAGCACTTCGGTGGCCACGCGCGGCACCGTGCATTTGCTCAACCCGGCAAGTGACAGCACCGGCAGTGTCACGCTGGGGCAGGGCAGTGCCACGGCCATTCTGCTCGACAGCAGTGACCTGACGGCGCTCGACAGCCAGCACCAGGCGGCGCTGACCGGGGTCAACGCCAACAACAGAATCCGCAGCGATCAGTCGCGCATCGACATTCAGAGTGGCGGCAGCGTCGAGTTCCAGCAGGGTTCGATCACCCTCGCGACCGGTGGTCAGGTCGCGGTGACAGCGGGGCGTCGCAGCGTGGTGCGCGACGGCGCGATGATCGATGTGTCGGGGGCCATTGGCGTGAAAGTCGCGATGGAAAACAACAGCATCAAGATCAACGTGCAAGGCAACGAGCAGCGTGATGCGTCGGTCAATCGGGAAAAAGGTGCGCTCAACAGCAACGATATCTGGGTCGACGTGCGTGAACTGGTGCATGTGCCGGCCGGCACCAATGGTTATGCCACGGATCGCTGGTACACGGCGGGCGGATTGCTTGAGGTGGGCGGCTACCTTGGCACCCAGGGTCATGGCATCGGCGAGTGGATGGCGCAGGGCGGTACGCTGAGCTTCGCTGGCAATGATGTGGTCACCGAGAAAGGTTCGCTGATCAATCTGTCGGGCGGCACGCTCGATGTGCAAAGCGGCGAGATTCGCCAGAGCTGGCTGCGCGGCGCGGATGGCAAGTTGTACGAGGTGTCCCGCGCACCGGGAGACCTGCTCTACACCGGGTTGTACAAAGGCTACGAGGACAGCAGCGCACGCTGGGGCCAAAGCCACTATTACTACAGCCCGTTGATCGCGCCGGGCAGTCGTCGGGAATCCGGCTACACCGTGGGCCGCGATGCCGGTCAGTTGGTGATTGCCACCGGTAATGCCGTACTTGAGGGGCAGATGCTCGGTGAGGTCTATCAGGGCGAGCGCCAGACCCAGGCACCGCGTGCGGTCGTCGATGGCTACGCGCAGAGCCAGACCGCGCTGGCCCGGCGTGGGCAATTGATCGTCGGCAGTTATGAGCCGGCGTATATCGCGTCGGCCGGGGGCTTGTTGTACAGCCTCAACCCGTTGCTCGATCAGGTGCAGCTCGGCGGCGAGCGCCCGGTCGATGCCGGTGATACCGGACTTGCCGGGGCGGTTGCCGAGGCGCGCCAGGGCAAGTTGTATCTAGACACCGCGCAGCTCGACAGCTGGCGTCCGGGGGCAGTGAAAATTGCTGCGAGAGACCGCATCGAGGTCAACGATGCACTCAGCGTGGATGCCGGTGGCGACATCACCCTGTACGCTCCGGATGTGCAGGTCAACGCCGACCTGACCGCGCGCGGCGGCAGCCTGCAACTGGGCAACGTGCTCAATCAACTGTTGTCGACCACCCGCACCGACACGCTGATCACCGCGCAAGCGGGCAAGCCGACGCGAGTTTCGCTCGGCGACGGCGTGCGCCTCGACACCCGCGGGCTGTGGAGCAACCTGCGCACCAACCCGGATGACAGCGCCAGCCTGGCCTATGTGAACGCTGGCCGCGTCGCGATACGCAGCAGTGGTGATATCGAGATCGGCAGTGGCAGCCTGCTCGACGCGTCTTCCGGCGGTGCGGTGTTGGTCAACGGCAAGACACGCGGCGGCAAGGGCGGGGATGTGACGCTGGAGTCCAACGCCATCACCGCCCCGGGCGCCACGCATCTGCGTCTCGACGGCGACATTCGTGGTTATGGCGTGACGGGCGGCGGCACCTTGACGATTCAGGCCGGCAAAGTGCTGATCGGCCAGACCGACCAGGCGCTGGCCGATGACACGCTGCAATTGAATTCGAATCTGTTCAACAAAGGTTTCGCCGCTTACAGCGTCATCGGTCTGAAGGGGCTGGACCTTGCCGACGGTGCGGCGCTCGATGTAACGATGCCGGTGTACCGCTTTGCCGAGGCGGCTGCCAGCCAGGCCAGCGGTGCCGATCCGCGCTCGGCACTGCAATTGTGGACCCCGGACTTGTACCAGCAGGATCCGCTCAAGGGCGTGCTGACCCAGCGCGCGGGCGCCAGTCTTGCGTTGCAGGCCGGCGCCAGCCGGATCGGGTTGATCGACCCGACTACCAGCACCCTGACGCTGGGCCAGCGCTCGCGGATCACTGTCGACCCCGGCCAGCGCATCGACCTGCGCGGCGGCGGGCAAATCACCGTCAACGGCGAACTGAATGCCTGGGGCGGCTCCATCGACATTCGCCAGCAGCAGTTTGCCGCGATCAACCCGGCAACCTTCGGCGACAACCTTGGCCCGCAGGCTCATGATCGCTCGATCTGGATCGGTGAACAGGCAGTGCTCGATGTTGCCGGTCGATCGGCTACGGCCAGCGATGTGCTGGGGCGTACCTACGGCAAGGTCGACAAGGGCGGCAGCATCGTCATTGGCGGCGAGATCAATGCGCAACAGGCCACGGCGACGGCGGCGGATGCCTACATCATTGTGCGCGAGGGCGCGCGGCTGGAGGCGAGCGGCACCGAGGCGGTGATCGATGTCGTGGGGCAAGGTCAGACCCGAGTCGCCAGCGACGGTGGCCGGATCAGTCTGAGTTCCTACAACGGTATGTACATCGATGGTCAGCTTCAGGCTGCGGCGGGTGGTGCAACGGCTGCAGGCGGGCAGTTGGAGATTGCGCTGGATACGCCGCTGTACCTGCTGTCGGCAGCGCAGAACACGGTGCGCCGTCCGCGTGAAATCGTCATCGGTCAGCAAGCGCAGGCCGCGTTGCTGCCGGATGATTTGCAGCCAGGCGCTGCCGATGACGGCTTGCATTATGGCCAGGCGCGTCTGAGCGCCGATCGCTTGATGTCCGGCGGTTTCGACAATCTGAGTCTGTTCAGCAACGGCCTGTTGTCATTCGATGGCGATGTCGATCTGCACATGAAGCAGAGCCTGAATGTGTACGCCGGTGCGTTGTCGCTGGCAGAAAATTCGCCGGACGCCTCACGTATCAATCTAACGGCGCCGTACATTCGCCTGTCCGGCATCGGCACGTATTTTTCCATCCCCGGTTCGATTCGTCCGCAAGTGCTCAACAGCCCGACCCCGGCGTTGTCGTCCGCGCAGTTCACGGCGTCGGCGGATTTGCTCGATGTGGCCAACAGCCTGTCTTTCGGCGCCAAGGGCTCGATCGCGCAATTGAATGCGTCGGCCAGCGAGGTCAGCCGACGCGGCTTCGAACAGGTGACGCTGGACAGCCGTGGCGACCTGCGTTTCCTCGCGCCGGCCGACAAAGGCAAAACGCAGTTGTGGACGGCGGGCGACTTGAATCTCACGGCAGCGCAGATCTATCCCGCCAGCGGCGTTACCGCCGAAGTGCGCGTCGGCTATCAGGACGGCACTGACGACCCGGTGCACACCCTGCGCGTCGCTCAGAACGGGCCGGCACCGGTCGCGCTGCCTTACTCGGTGTTTGGCAGCCTGTCGCTGATCGCCGGCCACATCGAGCAGGGCGGCACGCTACGCGCACCACTTGGCGCGATCAGCCTGGGCGATGATATTTTCACCAAGACCCGCGAGCTGAACCTGCTGCCGGGCAGTGTTACATCGGTCAGCGGCGCCGGTCTGCTCATGCCTTATGGCGGCACCACCGATGGCATCGACTATCGCTATGACGGCGCGTCGGTGGTGTTCCAGGGCATCGCCGGTGGGCCCGCAGGCGTCACGCTGAAATCGCAATATGTCGATGTGCAGAACGGCGCGGTTATCGATCTGTCCGGTGGTGGTGATCTGCGCGGCGCCGGGTTTGTCTCGGGACGCGGCGGTTCCACCGATGCCCGTTTCAACCCACTGGTGCGCAATGCCGCCGACGGCACTTTCAGTCTGCCGGGGCTGGCCAGCAATCCGGTCTATGCGATCGTGCCGGGCAACCAGAGCGCCTACGCGCCGATGTTGGGGGAGGCGGGTGCGGTCGATCCGCGTATTGGCCAGCAGGTGACGATTGGCGTCGGCGTGCCGGGCCTGGCGGCTGGTACTTACACGCTGCTGCCCTCGACCTTTGCCTTGCTGCCCGGCGCGTTTCGGGTCGAGGTCAATGGTCAGGTTGCGCAAAGTCTCACGGGCGCCGCGCAGCAAATGCGCAACGGCTCATGGAGCAGTGCCGGGCAGATGTCGATCGCCAACACCGGCGTGCGCGACAGTATCGCCAGCCAGCTCATCATCACTTCGGCCGACGTGCTGCGCCGTTATTCGCAGTACAACGAAACCAGCTTCACCGACTTCGTGCGCAGTGACGCCGCGCGGCGTGGCGTGCCGCGAGCGCTGGCGCCGATGGACGGCAAAACCCTCAACCTGCTATTGCTTCAGGGCGGCGAGCGCGACAGTGCCGTGGATTTCAATGGCCAGGTCCTGTTCAAGCCGACTGCAGGCGGCATGACCGGTGGCGCGGTGGTTCGCGGCGGCGCAGACGAGATTGAAGTGCTCGGTGCCGGACACCAGCGCAGCGCCGGTTTCAACGGCGTGTCGTTGTATGCCGAGACCCTGAACAGACTCAATGCCGGGCGCTTGACCCTCGGTGCACAGCCAACCGTGCAGTACGCCACGGCTGGCAATATCATCTCGTTCGAGGGCGCGATGTCGGCGATCACCTTGCGCGAAGGGGCGATTCTGTCGGCCCCCGAGGTGGTCTTGCGGACCAACACAGCGCGCGGTGGCATCACGGTGGAAGCCGGCGGCGGGATCAACACGCTCGGCCGTGGTGAGGTGTCGTACGACTCTTCGGCCGGCTATATCTATCAGCCGGGCGCGGCGAGCCTGTTGCTCGCGTCCAACGGCTGGACCAATGTCCTTGCGCCGGAAGTGAACGACAGCACGGCGGCCGGGACAATTCGCATCGGCACTTGCCTGGCGCAGGTGTGCAAGGCGCCGGCGCTGCTGTATTCGGCCGGTAGCATCACCGCCGCCACTGACAAACAGTTCGAACTCGGCGAGTCGGTACGCTTCGGCACCCGCCACCTGACCCTGGCCGTGGGCAATGTGAATGCCGGCAGTGCCCAGGCGCTGGCCGCAGCGGGCGAGCGCGTGCCGGCGGGGCTGACCCTCAGTCAGAACGTGCTCGACCGGCTGCTGCAGGGCGACACGCAGTACGGCGCTCCCGCACTGGAAACCCTGAGCCTGACCGCCCGCGACGCTTTCAATTTCTTCGGCAGTCTGTCCCTCGATACGCTGGACCGGCAGACCGGCCAGAGCCGATTGCAGAATCTGATTCTGACCACGCCGGCCATTTACGGTCAGGGCGAGGCTACTGACGTGGCCACCCTCCGTACTGCCCGGCTCACCTGGAACGGCGCCCCGCAGCGTCCCGGCAGTGTCGTCAGCCTGGGGGCTGGCACCGGGGCGGGCACACTGGACATCCAGGCGCAGCGCATCGAATTCGGTTACGGCCCGAACCCGCAAGCCAGCGGCCTGGATCAGAACGATCGCCTCGCGCTGGGGTTTGCCAACGTCAACCTGAGCGCCAGCGAGCGCATCACCGCCAACCATAAGGGCAGCCTCGCGGTATATCAGCAACAGGGCGCGTACGACCCGGTCAACGGCTACGCCTACAGCGGCGGCAATCTGACCCTGCGCACGCCTTTGCTCACGGGCGAAGCGGCTTCGGTCAACGCCTTCAGGGCCGGCAACGATTTGCTCCTGACCGGTAGCGGCGGCCAGGCATCGGCCGATGCGCTGGGCGCCGAGCTGACGCTCGCGGCGCGCAATGTCGTGATCGATGGGCGCATCGCTTTGGCCAGCGGCAAATTGACAGTCAAGGCAGAGGACGACCTGACGCTGACCAGCAACGCACGGCTGGATCTGGCCGGTCGCACGTTGGTCTTCAACGATGTCAACAAATACAGCTGGGGCGGTGATGTGGCGTTGTTCAGCCACAATGGCAATATCCGCCAGGCCGCTGGCTCGCGAATCGATCTGTCGGCGCAGAACCATCAGGCGGGCAGCCTCAGCGCAGTGGCGCTGGCGGCCGACGCCGGGGTAGTCGACCTGCAAGGCGAGATCCTTGGCGCCAGCGGCGGTTATTACGACGCCGGCGGCACGCTGGTGCCGTACAAGGCCGGCGGCGTGGATATCCGGGCGCAAAGCCTGGGCGGCGAGCTGAGCGAGCAATTCGCCGCGCTCAACCAGCGCTTGAACGCCGGCAAAGTGTTCGGCAGCCGCAGCTTCCAGCTCAAGCAAGGTGATCTGCTGATTGGCGATGGACTCAGGGCCGGTGAGGTCAATGTCTCGGTGGACAATGGCAGCCTCACCGTGGCCGGCGTGATTGACGCCAGTGGCGAGCGGGTTGGCAACATTCGTCTGTCGGCGAAAAACGGTCTGACAGTCGCCGGCAATGCGCTGCTCGATGCTCACGGCCGGGTGCTGCGGGTCGACAGCTACGGCAAGATCATCGACGCACCGAACCGCGCCATGGTCGAACTCAACGCCGGGGACGGCTCGCTGACTCTCGCTTCCGGTGCCCGTATCGATCTGCGCCACGGCACCGATGCGCCGGTCGGCAATCTGCCAGGGCAGAACGATGGTCTGCCGCGCGGCACGCTTGAACTCAATGCGCCGCGTCTGGGCAGCAACGACATCGCCATCGACGCCAGCGGTACGCTGACCGTGCAAGGCGCACGCTCCATCGGTCTCAACGGTGTGCGCCGCTACAGCGATGCCCGCGACGGCGTTGATCCGGCCGCCAGTGGCCGGCCATATCAAGTGATCGATCAGGCGCTGTTCGATCGCATCGATGTCGACAGCACCTACTTCATTGATGCCGCGCTGGCCAATTCGGATCTGCTGCAACGCAAACTCGCCGGCCTGAACAATTCCACCTATGCCGATGCGTTCCATCTGCGTCCGGGGGTCGAGATCGTCAGCAACCGCAGCGATGGCGATCTGCTGGTTGAGGGTGATATCGACCTGTCACGTTATCGCTATGCGAGCCTCAATCCGCACACGCAGAAGACCGCGGTTTACGGCTCCGGCGAATCCGGCAGCCTGGTCATGCGCGCCGGTGGCAATCTCGATATCCACGGCAGTCTCAACGACGGTTTCGCGCCGCCGCCGGAAACGGTCGATGACGCCGGCTGGAAGCTGCTGCCGGGGGTACAGCCGTTTGGCGGCGACCTGATCGTGCCCGGCAGCGGCGTGACCCTGGCCGAAGGTACGCAATTTCCCTCGGGCACGACACTGAACTACGACCTGCCGATTCAGGCCAGCACGTTAGCCAGCGGCACAGTGCTGCCCACTGACGGGACGCTGGCCGAGGCTTACACAATCAGCGCCGGAACCGTGCTGGCGGGGGCGATCCACGATGCGTCGGGCAATTTGTTGTACGCCGCCGGCACCTTGCTGCGCGACAGCGTCAGTCTGCCTGCCGGCAGTCGCCTGGGCGCCGGCACTCGCTTGAGCAACGCCACGGCGCTGCAAGCGATGCTCTGGCCCAAGGGTGTGCCACTGCCCGGCGCGCTGGGTGTCGACAACACCACCGTCGGCGTCAAGTTGAGCGGCGCCCTGGCGCTGTTGCGCGGGTCGCTGATTCCGTCGATGACCGACGTGGTCCTGGCCGACGGCACTGCGTTTATCGAGCTGCGTGGTTACAGTAACGCCACCCAGCAGGGCAGCAACTGGGCGGTGGCGAGCCTGTTGCCATCGGGCAGTGCCTCGTGGTCGATGCGCGTGGTGGCCGGCGCCGATCTGGCGGCGGCCGATACCCGCGCGGTGAAACCGTTGACCAGCGACGGTGATCTGCGTCTGGCCGACACCCATTACGGTTTGAAAGTCGTCGAGAAACAACTCGATACCGTCTGGGCTGAGGGCAACCCTATGGGTTACCCGGCGGGCGATGTGGTCAGCGCCGACGACCTGTACCTGTGCGATATCCTGCCGGGCGCCTGCATCGCACCGGCGAAGTTCCTCTGGGCCCCGGACAACATCGCCGGCATGCCGGCGGGTACGCCGGTCACCGATGACGAGATGTTCTGGTGCGACGCCGATCCTGCGTCCTGCACGCCAAACAAGGGCGGCATCACGGTTTCTCCGCACACGCAGATGTTCAGCGTGCTGCGCACCGGCACTGGCGATCTCGACCTGCTGGCGGCCGGCAATCTGAGCATGGACTCGCCGTTCGGTGTGTACACCGCCGGCACCCAGGCCAGCGATGTCGATCCGCGTTTCAATCAGCCGCGCGGCCGCCTGACTGACAACGGCAGCGTATTGGGCAGCGGCGGCGCCGACTATGAAAAGTGGGTGGATGGCGGTGCCGACAGTCTCTACCAGGCCTGGTATCCGACGCTTGGCGGCAATCTCACTGTCCATGCCGGCGGGTCGCTTTCCGGCGATACGGTTGGCCGTCGCGCCGTCAACTCGCAAGCCGACCTTCGCGAACAGGTCGCCAGTGTCTCGGTGGGCAACTGGCTGTGGCGCCAGGGCAGTGGCAACGCTGAGGTGCCCACCGCGTGGTGGATCAATTTCGGCAGCTATGCGACCCAACCGCTGCCGGATCAAAGTGTCGATACCGGGCCTTATCTGGTGGGCTTCACCGGATTTGGCACGCTGGGTGGCGGCAATATCAGCCTGCGCGCCGGTGGCGATGCCGGCATGCTCAAGACGCTCGGCGACACGCAGTTCAATCCGCGCAGTCAGGGCTTGATCATTGCGGTGGGCAGTACCGGGCGAGTCGCCAGCGACGGCAGCCTGCAACTGACCGGCGGCGGCGACATGGACATTCGCATCGGCGGTACGCTCAACCCATCGTTGCAGGCTCGGGCAGGGCAGAACGGCATTTCGGTACCGCGCCATGACCTGCAAGGCGCATTGATCAACCTGCGTGGTGCGGCCGAGATGAGCAGTGCCGCGCTGGGCGGCATCAACTTGCAGTACGGCGCGTCAGCCGCCCTGCAGGACCCGCGCGAAGTACGTGCCTACGATCCGTTCACGGCAACGGTTGGCAATGCCGGCGGAGGCCTGGCGCTGATCCCCGGCGACTCGGGGATGCGTTTGAGCACACGCGGCGATCTGGTGTTGGGTGGCGCGGCGGATCCAGGTCGGGTGCGCTTGCAGAACTCCACGCCGTTCACCGATCGTGACGGCGTCGAGCATGCCGGCGGCGGCTTGAGCAGTTTTTCGCTGTGGACCGATCACACCGCCATCGAGCTGTTTTCCGCAGGCGGCAATCTCGCGCCAAGTACCCAGATGGCCGAGTTCTACAACGGCCAATTGGTCACCGGCAGCAACACGGCGCCGACGGATGGCCGCTTTGTCTATCCGTCGATCCTGCGCGCAGTCGCGGCACAGGGTTCGATCTATGCCGGCCCGTCCGCCGCCTACAATCAGGCGAGCGCCTATCCATTGCTCGCATATTCGCTGCTGTTGGCGCCGTCCAACCGAGGGCAGCTGGAGCTGCTGGCCGGTGACTCGATCTATGCCGGCGGCTATGCCATCAATCAGTCCGGGGCGAACTTGTCGGCCATTGCTACACCGTTTGCTCCAGCCTTCAACGGTTTTGCCAGCAGTACCTCCGGCAGGCCACTTGTGAGCAACTACAGCAGCGATGGCACGCAGGCCAATAAAAATCTGCGTTACCCGCTGTTTGCCTTCGGTGCAGACACGTATTCCTCCTCCAGCGCAGTGCAGGCGCCGGCGCGTTTCTATGCATTGAGTGGTGATCTGGTGGGTGTTCGCAGTGGCGAGACGCTGAGCTTTTCACCGTCGAACCAGACCTGGTACGAAGCCGCCGGCCCGGTGTGGATGCTGGCAGGGCGCGACATTGTCGCCTCCGGCACTTTCCTCGGCCAGCCATCGACCGTGGCCGATGATATTGGCAGCGGCGCCAATGCGGCGACGTCTACCGGTAATCTGTTCATCCATAACGATCCCCGGGATGTGTCACGGGTCTCAGCGGGCCGGGACATTCTTTACAGCAGCTTTGACATCGCCGGTCCCGGCCTGCTGGACATCAATGCCGGGCGCAACATTCTCATGGAGGACCGCGCCAGTGTGACCAGCCTCGGGCCGATTGCCGCAGGCGATAACCGACCGGGCGCCAGTGTTGTGCTGCAAGCAGGCGCGGGCGTGCAGGGACCGGATTATTCACGCTTCATCGCGCGGTACCTGAACCCGCAAAACGTCGCGGACTCCGCTGTGGCCCTCAGCGCGCAACCGGGCAAAGTGGTCAAGACCTACGTCGAAGAACTGCAGAGCTGGCTGAGCCTGGGTTATGGCTTCAAGGGTAGCGATGAGCAGGCGCAAGCCTTCTACGCCACACTGCCGAGTACCGAGCAGGCGATCTTCGCCCGCCAGGTGTACTTCGCCGAACTGCGCGCCGGTGGCCTGGAATACACCGATGCCGATGGCCCGCGCACCGGCAGTTACCTGCGCGGTCGCAACGCCATTGCGGCGCTGTTCCCGACCACCGATGTGGCCGGTAATCCAATCCGCTACGACGGCGATATCACCCTGTACGGCGGCGCCGGGGTCAAGACGCTGTTTGGCGGCGATATCCAGATGCTCACGCCGGGCGGTGGCCAGGTGTTCGGCATCGAAGGCGCGGCGCCGCCGTCGACAGCGGGGATCATCACCCAGGGCTCGGGCGACATTCAGTTGTACTCGCAGGGCAGCATTCTGCTCGGTCAGAGCCGGATCATGACCACCTTCGGCGGCTCGATTCTCGGCTGGTCCGCCGAGGGCGACATCAACGCCGGTCGCGGCTCGAAAACCACCGTGGTCTACACACCGCCAAAACGTGTGTACGACACCTGGGGCAACGTCACGCTGTCGCCGTCGGTGCCGAGCACTGGCGCCGGTATCGCCACGCTCAACCCGATCGCCGAGGTGGCACCGGGCAACATCGACCTGATCGCGCCACTGGGTACCATCGATGCCGGCGAGGCGGGGATTCGCGTCTCCGGCAACGTCAACATCGCCGCGCTGACGGTGGTCAACGCCGCGAACATTTCCGTGCAAGGCAAGGCGACCGGCGTGCCAGTGGTGTCGGCGGTCAACACCGGCGCAATTACCTCGGCCAGTTCGGCGGCTACCTCGGCGACCCAAGCTGCGGAAGACGTCGCCCGTCAGCAACAGGCAGCGGCGCGGCAGAACCAGGCCTCGGTGTTCACTGTGCAGGTGCTCAGCTTCGGCAATGAGCAACTGGCACCAACGCGCGATGGTGCCAGCCGAGCGCCGACGACGGGCTACAACCCGGACAGCCCGGTGCAGGTACTCGGCGCCGGGGCGCTTGATGAACAGGCGAAGCAGCAGCTGACCGAGGAGGAGCGTGGTCAGTTGACGTTGTAAAAGGACTCTCGTGTAGTACGTTTGGGCGGCCGGTTGGCCGCCTTTTTTTATGAGTGGTTATGGATATTTTTTACGGGCGTGCAATACGGTCAGAATATTGATCTGGTCTGTCACCCGATAGACCAGTAAATAATTCGAGTTAATGACCATTTCGCGAGTGCCCGGTATTCGGCCTGAGCGGAAACCATGCGGTATCCAGGAAAGCCTTCGCGCTGCCGCGCTGAGCTTTTGGTGCAGTGCAAGTGAAGCGACAGTGTTGCGTTGTTCAACGTATTCGATGATGTCAGCCAGATCTCCAAGAGCCGGTTTGCTCCAGTTAACCGGCAGCGCGTCGATTCTTGCGCCTCTCTTCCAGCATCTGGCCTAGCAGCACCATTGCCTCGTCGTGGGGAACAGGCGGGCGTGGATCATCAAGTGCGGCTTGTACCTTGGCCCGATACCAACGGTCATAGCTCGCAGCCTCTTCTTCGGTTTCGAAGTCTGAAACGATAAGTGAAAGTTCAGCGCTCATCATGACCTCCATGATCAATGTGAAGCAGTCTAAGGGGGATGTGGCTCGTTGTCGTCACTGGCAGGACGAGGGACTCATCATCTCCAAACAGACGATTCAAATCTGTCAGACGCTTCGCTTGTGATGCACGTGAAGTCGATCAGGGGTGTAGTTCGATTCTGTAGGAAATCAGTTTTTGGCGATCGGGCTGACAGCTTCCAAATATGGCTCGGCGCCAACCCATGTCCTCATGTTGTCTTCGGCGGCTCGATTCTCGGCTCCTACCCCGAGGGCGGCCAGTTGGCCGCCTTTTTTAGAGTGAATGGGTTCGGGGATATTTTTGTCGAGCGTGAAGTACCCTCAGAATTTGGATACCCCGTTCACCCGATAAACCAGAAGATAGTTAGGATGGATCACCATTTCGCGAGTGCCAGGCACCCGATCGGATCGGTAGCCGTAGGGGATGGAAGAAAGTTTTTGCGCTGCGGCTCCGGCTTTGCGTCGCAATGAAACCGATGCACCGGAATTGTATTGGTCGATGTACTCAAAGATGTCAGCCAGTTGACGAATAGCCTTGTAGCTCCATTTAACCTGCAGCGCGGCGCTTCCTGCGGTTTTTTTCAATCATCTGGTCGAGCATCACCATGGCTTCCGCATGGGGAACGCCCGGATGCGGATCATCAAGTGCTTCCTGGACCTGCGCACGAAACCAAAGGTCGTAATCCGCAGCCTCTTCTTCGGTTTCGAAGTCTGAAACGATAAGTGAAAGTTCAGCGCTCATCATGACCTCCATGATCAATGTGAAGCAGTCTTAGGGGATGTGGGCTCGTTGTCGTCACTGGCGGGACGAGGGACTCATCATCTCCAAACAGACGATGCAAATCTGTCAGACGCTTCGCTTGTGATGCACGTGAAGTCGATCAGGGGTGTAGTTCGATTCTGTAGGAAATCAGCTTTCGGTCATTGGGCTGACAGCCGCCGCTCAAAGCAGCGGCCACAGCCACGCCGCAGTCAATTACCGTCCGCCACCTTGCGCTCGATCTCGTCGACCTTACGCTGCAATTCTTCGGCCTCCTGTTCTTTGACCCGAGTGGAGGAAGGCGTGATGACCTTGTCCACGCCTTCGGTTTTGCCGTCGCGGTCCTGCAGGTCGCGTTCGACCACGTTCACCGGTTTGCCGCTGGCATCGGTGGGTGGGGCGTTGGGGGTTTTGTCGTCGTTGGGGTTCATGGCGCTGGCCTCCTGTGGGTGTTCACATTGGAGACAGCGCGGCGCCAGACGTTCGAATTTTTTCAGGGCCACGGCCCTCTCCAGCAGGAGAGGGCACAGTGGCGATTTTCAGTCCTTGAGAATGTCGCGGTCCTTGGTTTCCGGGAGGAAGAACGTGCCGAGTATCGCCGTCGCCACTGCAATGACGATCGGGTACCACAACCCGTAGTAGATATCGCCGGTGGCCGCGACCATGGCGAAGGCCACGGTCGGCAGGAAGCCACCGAACCAGCCGTTGCCGATGTGGTAGGGCAGCGACATCGAGGTGTAGCGGATGCGCGTCGGGAACAGTTCGACCAGCCACGCGGCGATCGGGCCGTACACCATGGTCACGTAGATCACCAGCACGGTCAGCAGGAGCAGCATCATCGGGTAGTTGATTTTCGCCGGGTCGGCTTTTTCCGGGTAACCGGCGTCTTTCAGCGCCGCGGCGAGGTTGGCGGTGAAGGCGTCGTTGCGGGTCTTGAAGTCGGCGGCGGGGAGGGCGCTGCCTTCGAAGCTCTCGACCACGCGGTCACCGATGCGCACCTGCGCGACCGTGTTCGGTTCGGCGGCGACGTTCTCGTACGGGATCGCGCGTTTCGCCAGCAGGGTTTTCGCCAGGTCGCAGGAACTGGTGAATTTGGCCTTGCCGACCGGATCAAACTGGAACGAACACTGATCAGGGTTGGCGATCACTTTGACCGGATTTTTCTCCTGGGCGACGAACACGTCCGGGTTGCCGTACTGGGTCAGCGCATGAAAGATCGGAAAGTAGGTCAGTGCCGCCAGTAGGCATCCGGCCATGATGATCGGCTTGCGCCCGATGCGATCGGACAGGCTGCCGAAGATCACGAAGAACGGTGTGCCGATCAACAGCGAACCGGCGATCAGCAGGTTGGCGGTCTGCGCGTCGATCTTCAGGGTTTGCAACAGGAAGAACAGCGCATAGAACTGCCCGGTGTACCAGACCACCGCTTGCCCGGCGGTACCGCCAAGCAGCGACATGATCACCACTTTGAGGTTGTCCCAACGCGCAAAGGATTCGGTCAGCGGCGCCTTCGAGGCCTTGCCTTCGTCCTTCAGTTTCTGGAACACCGGTGACTCGCTCAGTTGCAGGCGGATGTACACCGACACGGCCAGCAGAATGATCGACAGCAGAAACGGAATCCGCCAGCCCCACGCCTCGAACGCTTCGGTGCCCAGCGCCGTGCGGCAGGCGAGAATCACCAGCAGCGACATGAACAGACCGAGGGTGGCAGTGGTTTGAATCCACGAAGTGAAAAAGCCGCGCCGGTTGCGTGGTGCATGCTCGGCCACGTAGGTCGCGGCCCCGCCGTATTCCCCGCCCAGCGCCAGACCTTGCAGCAGACGCAGGGTGATCAGGATGACCGGTGCGGCAACGCCGATGGTCGCATAGCCGGGCAGCAGACCGACGATCGCCGTCGACACCCCCATGATCACGATGGTGATCAAGAACGTGTGCTTGCGCCCGATCATGTCGCCGAGTCGCCCGAAGACGATCGCGCCGAACGGCCGCACTGCAAACCCGGCGGCGAACGCCAGCAGGGCAAAGATGAATGCAGTGGTTTCGTTGACACCGGCGAAGAAGTGCTTGGCGATGATTGCCGCCAGTGAGCCGTAGAGGTAAAAGTCGTACCACTCGAAAACCGTGCCCAGCGAGGAAGCGAAGATGACCTTGCGCTCCTCCCTGGTGATGCCGCCGCTGCGGGGCGGTGTGCCGGTGGATGCTGTGTCGATTGTGGCCATGGGTGTTCTCCGTCGTGCTTATTGTTGTAGGCCGGAGTCCCCCGTTACTGCCTGTCGCACTCTGGCCCGTTGGCATCTGCCGCCGTTGCTCTAGCGTGAAGCTTGCACAGTCTGACCGCCTCGCAGGGCTGCAAGGTTTCCTGAAGCATAATCAGCTTTTGGCGAATATCCACTGGGCCTACGCTTTGACCCAACGCTGCCGGCTCCAGGCACTCAGCCAGTCGACCAGAAACACCAGCAACAGCATCGCCAGAATCACCGTGCTGGCCTGCGCTTCCTGGAACAGACTCAGGCTGACATACAGCATCTGCCCCAGGCCGCCAGCGCCGACGAAACCCAGCACGCTGGCCATGCGGATGTTGTTTTCCCAGCGATACAGGCAGTAGGCGAGCAGTTGCGGGGCGAGGTTCGGCAAGGTGCCGTAGCAGAACGCCAGAATCGGATTGCCGCCCTGCAAGCGAATCGCCTCTGCCGGTTGTGGCGGAGTGTTTTCCAGCGCTTCGGCGAAGAGCCGACCGAGCACGCCGGTGGTGTGCAGGGCGAGGGCGAGGGTGCCGGCGTTGGGGCCGAGCCCGGCCGCGAGCACCATCAGCGCCGCCCAGACCAGCTCCGGAATCGCCCGCAAGCCGTTGAGCAGCAGACGCGCCGCACTTTGCAGCGGCCAGCCGAAACGCCCTGCAGCGGGCAGCGCGAGGACGATGCCGAACAATGCCGCGAGCAAGGTGCCCAGCGCGGACATGGCCAGGGTTTCCAGTGAGCCGTGGGCGATGGCTTTCAGGTAGCCGGCGCTTAAGTCAGGGCTGAGAAAGCGCTGCACATAACTCCCCATTTGCTTGAGGCTGTTGGCGCTGCCCAGTTCGGCGAGGTCCAGTTCCAGATAAGCGAAAGATGCGACTACCGAGAGCGCGATGGCGACGATCAGCAGCAGGTTGATCAGACGCCTCATGTCAGCCTCCAGCGCAACAAGCGGCTGAGTTGGTCGGCGCACAGCACCAGCAGCAGGAAGGTCAGCAACATGCTGGCGACTTCACCGCCGGCAAACATGCGGATCGACAGGTCGATCTGTTGCCCCAGCCCACCGGCACCGACAAAGCCCATCACCACCGAGGCACGGATCGCGCACTCCCAGCGATACACCGTATACGAGAGCAGTTCGGCGGCGACATTCGGCAGCGTGCCGTAGGCAAACGCCGCCAATCGCCCGCTGCCGGCCTGCAACAACGCGTGCGCCGGGCGCTGGTCGGTGGATTCGAAAATCTCCGCGTAGACCTTGCCGAGCATGCCGCTGTAAGTGATGGCGATGGCCAGCACGCCCGCCGCCGGGCCGAGGCCGACGGCACGAACAAACAACAGCGCCCAGACGATTTCCGGCACGCTGCGCAGAAAAATCAGCAAGCCGCGAACCGGCCAGCGCAGCAAGCGCCCGGGCAGGCTCGGCACGCCGCCCCGTGACGCCGCCGAGAGGGACAGCGCGCGGCTGGCGATCAGGCTTGCCGGCACCGCCAGCAGCAGGGCCAGGGCCATGCCCGCCGTGGCAATTGCCAGGGTTTGCAGGGTCGCTTTGAAAAGTAATTGCAGGAACGCTTGATCGTGCGCCGGCGGCCAGAACGCCGAAACGAAACGGCCCATTTCGTTCTGACTATCGGCCTGAAACAACACGCCCAGGTCCAGCTCACTGAGCTGAATGCCCGGCCACAACAGGGCCAGCGCCAGCAGCGTCAGCAACAATCGCGGCCACGCCGCCGGGTCCCGTGAATCAGCTTTCAGCATCGCGGAATCTGCACAATCAAAGGCGCAACCGCCGGTGCTGGCGATTGCAGTTGTTCATTGGCGTATAGCGCATCGAGCTTGTCGCGGCTGACCTGATCAGAAGGGCAATCGAACAGAATCTGCCCGTCGCGCAAGCCGATGATCCGTGGAAAGTTCGCCAATGCCAGATCCACCGCGTGCAGGCTCGCCACCAGCGTGACGTTGTGCTCACGGGCGTGGCGCGACAGGATCGACAACGTGTGGCCGGCGAGCACCGGGTCCATCGCTGACACCGGCTCGTCGGCAAGCAATATTTCTGGCGCTTGATACAGCACTCGCGCAATGCCGACGCGCTGCAACTGCCCGCCGGACAACTGCTGGCAATGGGCGAACAGTTTGTCGCCCAGATCCAGCCGCGCCAACGCCGCGCGGGCGCCTGCCACATCCAGCGGATGCAGCAGATTCAACAGACTTTTACCCAGACTCCACTGGCCAAGCTTGCCGGCCAGCACCGCCGTGATCACCCGCTGACGTGGTGGAATCGGCGGCGCCTGATGCACCAGGCCGATGCGCGCACGCAGGCGCTGACGCTGGCGCGCCGACAACTGCCAGGCGCGTTCGCCGAGCACTTCGATGTCACCGCTGCTGGGTTTTAGCGCCGTCGCCAACAGATTGAGCAGGCTCGATTTGCCGGCGCCGGACGGGCCGATGATCGCGACCTGTTCGCCGACACCAATCTGCACATCAATATTGCGAAGGGCATCGACGCCATTGGCATGGCGCAGGCTGCCCTGGGTGAGGCGTAGGGTCATTTCAGCAGTTCGGCGGCGCGGGCGGCTTCCTCGATGCCCTTGTAGTTCTCGGGCTTGGTCTCGATGAAGCGACTGGCGGCTTGCAGATCAAGGATCTTCTTCTGCTCAGGATTGGCCGGGTCCAGATCGAGGAAGGCTTTCTTGATCTTCGCTGCCAGTGCCTTGTCGAGGGTGCCGCGCACGGTCCAGTTGTAATCGAAGTAGGTCGGGGTGGTGGCGAAGACCTTGACCTTGGTGGTGTCGACCTTGCCGGCATCGACCAGTTTCTGCCAGACGCTGGCGTTCAACACACCGGCATCGACCTTGCCGGCCTGCACCCAGGCAACGGTGGCGTCATGCGCGCCGGAGTAGGCGACACGACTGAAATAGGCTTCAGGTTTGATGCCGTCGTTCTTCAGCATGAAGTAACGCGGCATCAGGCTGCCCGAGGTGGACGACACCGAACCGAAGGCGAAGGTCTTGCCCTTGAGGTCCGCGAGGCTTTTCACGTTCGGGTCGGCGGTGATGAATTTGCTGGTGAACTGCGCATCCTGTTCACGCTGCACCAGCGGGATCACTGGGGTGGTGGCGTCGGTCTTCAAGCGGGCCTGCACGAACGTGAAACCGCCGAGCCAGGCCATGTCGAGGCGATCGGTGGCCAGGGCTTCAACCACCGCCGGGTAGTCGGCGACCGGGACGAACTGCACCTTCATGCCCAACTGCTGTTCAAGATAGGCGCCCAGCGGTTCGAACTTGCGCAGCAGCTCGGTCGGCGCTTCGTCGGGAATCGCGCTGACGCGCAGGACATCAGCGGCTTGCGTCATCAGGGCAGAAAAGGACAGGGCCAGGCCGGCGGTGAGGGCGAGGGTACGCTTGAACATAGAATTCTCCGTTTCGTAAGCGTCAACATTCGAAGGGCTGCCGCTACAGAGCGGCGCGCCACGTCAGGGTAGACGAAACGGCGAGGTTATACGCATTCGCGAGGAGATTGGCCAGCCTCCCTGCCGGCGCGTTGTGTCTGTTTGTGTGCTGTACCGGTCAAGTCGCTTCCGGCAGTTTGGCAATCACCTTGATCTCGAAATCGAAACCCGCCAGCCAGGTCACGCCGACAGCCGTCACCGTCGGAAACGGCGCTTCGCCCCAGAACTCCGGCACCACGCTCCAGATGGTTTCGAACGTCGAATGCGGGTCGACCATGAACACGGTGACATCCACCGCATCATCGAAGCTGCAACCGGCCGCAGCGAGGATCGCGTTGAGGTTGTTGAAGGCCGTGCGCACCTGATCGCGCAGATCCGCTTCGGGCGAACCGTCCTCGCGACTGCCGACTTGTCCTGAGACAAACAGGAAACCGTTGGAGCGAATCGCCGGCGAGTAACGGTGACGCTCGTACAGGGCGTGGCGGGCGGGTGGGAAAACTACATCGCGCTTGGACATGGTGCTGACTCCATCAGTGGTTGATGGGCTGACTTTAGGTATTTGCAGAGCCGCGATAAACGCGCAAGCTTGGCGTTCACTGTTTGCAAATTCCAAACAATCGAGGGGCGCGGATGGACCGATTCGATGCGATGCAGGCCTTTGCCCGGGTGGTCGAGGCGGGCAGTTTCACCAAAGCTGCCGAAACCCTGCACATGAGCAAGACCACGGTGACGCAACTGGTGCAGCAACTGGAGGCGCGGCTACGGGTCAAGCTGCTCAACCGCACCACGCGCAAGGTCAACGTCACCGCCGATGGTGCGGCGTATTACGAACGGGTGATCAAGCTGCTCGCGGACATGGACGACGCCGAAACCAGCCTGCCCGGCGCCGCCGCACGGCCACGCGGGCGCTTGCGCATCGACGTGCCGAGCCCGTTCGCACGGCTGATCCTGGTGCCGGCCTTGCCGGATTTTCACGCGCGCTACCCGGACATCCAGATCGACATGGGCGTCAGCGACCGCATCGTCGACATCATCGATGAGAACGTCGATTGCGTAGTGCGCGGTGGTGAGTTGCTCGATCAATCGTTGATGGCGCGCAAGATCGCCGATCTGCCATTGGGCGTGTTTGCCGCACCGGCTTATCTGGCCCGCGAAGGTACGCCCGACCATCCGCGCGAACTGGAAGACTCCCATCATCGGGTGGTCGCGTTTCTTTGGGCTCGCACCGGTAAACCTCTTCCGTACACCTTGCACAACGGCACCGATCGCCTGCAGATCAAGGGCCGGCATGTGCTTGCGGTGGATGATGGCAATGCCTATCTGGCGGCGGGGCTGGCCGGCATGGGTGTGCTGTGGCTGCCGACGTATATGTCTGATGCGCATGTGGCACGGGGCGAGTTGGTGCAGTTGTTTGCGGATTGGCAGCTTGAGTCGATGCCGCTTTATCTGGCCTATCCGCCGAACCGGCATGTCAGCCTGAAATTGCGCGTCTTTATCGACTGGGTGGTGCAGTTGATGGCGTAGCGTGCCGATGGTGCAGTTATTGCTTGCGGGTGTCGCACAGCCGTCAAAATACCAACACAAGCGGCGACCGAAACCCATGCAATGATGAGATGCATGGCGTTCCCTTCAAGGAGCTCCACCTGCAATGAACATGTATATCGATATTGTTGGCGCCTGCAATCTGAGCTGCCCTTCGTGCCCGATGGGCAATTCGGAAAATCTCAATTTCAAGAAATCCATGCAGCTGGACATGTTCAGGCAGATCGTTGAAAAGGCTAAAACCGAGGGCGTTCGCACGATCTTCCTCTACAACTGGACCGAGCCTCTGGTGCATCCGAAGATCGGCGAGTTTATCGAGATCATCAATGCCGCCGGCATGATGAGCGGTATCAGCACCAACCTCAACCTGGCGAAGAATATGGAAAAGGCGCTGTTGGCCGAGCCAGGTTATTTCCGGATTTCGTTATCAGGCTTTCATCAGGAAACTTACCAAAAGGGCCACGTCGGCGGTGATATCGAAGTCGTAAAGCAGAACATGATTGCGCTGCATGAAATCAAGCAACGCCTCGGCTTGAAGACGCGAGTGGATGTTTATTACCACCGCTACCTGGACAATATTGAAGAAGAGACGCTGATGCGCGAGTTCAGTGAGCGTCTCGGCTTTGTGTTCACCACCGGTTATTCGGTGATGATGCCGCTGGAGAAAGCGCTGGCGATCGTCGAGCGCGATCCGTCTGTTTCAGCCACTGACCACGAAACGCTCACACGTCTGGCGCTCCCGCCTTACGATGATCTGATCAATGTCCTGCAGCATTACCCCAAGCAGGCTTGCACACTCAAAGATGACTGGCTGGTGATCGACTGCAACGGCAATACAGTCTTGTGCTGCACGATTTTCAACCAGACCGAATATCAGGTTGGCAAATATCTCGACATGCCGCTCGAGGAACTGACACGGCGCAAATCCACGCAGAAAAACTGCGTCGACATGTGCGACCGTTGCGCATCGAAAGGGCTGCACATCTACTCGACATACCCCAATCAGGGGGTCCTGGAACGGCACGCGGTAAACCGCATTCTCGACTTCGAACGGCTTGCCAGCGAGGGACTTGCGGTGGACAGCCAGCAACTGGGGCGCGCCGGCGAAGTCAGCGCCGAGAATTTCGATGAAGCCCAGTATCTTCGACTCAATGACGATGTAAGGGTGGCGGTGTCCCAAGGTGCTTTCAGCAGTGGCTACCAGCACTACCTGCTGTGTGGGCGTCTGGAAGGACGACTCGGTGCCGGTGCGTTTTCGGTGATCTGAAGCGGCATTGGGGTGGGTGCTCATACACCAATCCTTCAAACGGCAGGCTTGATTGCGTTCCCCGTGGGTGAGCATGGGGAACGAAAACGCCATTACGGAGCTGTCCGCGATTGCAGGTCAATGTCGGCGGGCCATTGCACTTTCGGGGCGAGGCGGCGGGCGAGGTTGAAGCGCACGTCTTCGTTGTTCCAGTCGCGCGGCGGTCTGGGGAAGGTGGGCAGGGCTTGTGGGCCTTGCTGCATGAACAGTTGGGCCATGGCCCAGTACATTTCGCCTTGTTGAATTTCATGGGCGAAATGAAAGCGATCTATTACCTGATGGGTGCCAGGTTTCACCACGGCGAGAGTGACGGTTTCGATGAGACCGCCACTGCCCATGGGGCCGTAGATGCTACAGGCCTCGGCGCGCAGATCATCCCAGTCTAAAACGTCGACGCGCACACCCCAAAGGGTGCGGCTGAATGGTCTTAACCCGTCATGATGGAAGCGGTAGACGTAAACTTTGCGTCGGGCGCGGTTGAAGCGGATGGGTTCGTCGCGGGGGGCATTGGTGTCCCTTCGCCAGAAATAAGTGCCTAGCCATGAAGCTGTAATGAATCCCAGGAGGGCGACTAAAACGAGAGAGACGGACGGCGCGTTATTATCTTTGATTGCAAAAGCAACCAACGTGGCCGGAAAACCTAGTGATAACAAGCAAATGAAAGGAGTTAACCAAACACCGACGCCGCGAACTCTCATCGTGGCCCGCGCCAATAAGCGGAGTGCGCTGTCGGCTTTGGTCTACAGGCTGTCCATCAGGATGAGCTCCGCATAGGCGTCCTGAATGTCGCGATCGGGCCAGTAGGGTACCGACAAGGTGGCTGCTTCAATGTCGTGCCGCCGGGCCACGCTGGTGATGATGTCGGGCACGGTCTGGGCCTGGAAGATGCGCCAGTTGGAGCGCAGGTCGAAACGCTTCAGGGTCGGTTCGATCACGGCGGTGTAGCGGGTGCGGCGAAAACCGGTGTCGCTTTTGTGTGAATGGCCGGTGGTGTCTTTTATCGAGCACCACCGATTTTGCTCGCTTTGGCTCAGACCGATAGGTGTTAAATGTTATCTGGGTGCTCGATAATATCCCAAGAATTAGAGTGATATCGCAGGATGAATTTATCTGCAACTACCCATAGAGTGTTATCGCGTACGTCGATAGATTGAACACTAAAAAAGCTGGGGATGTCGGGGCTGATCATGCAAGGGGTTATTTGATTGTTTGTTATTGTAAATAGTCCCCTGTTTGATCCGAGATATATTGATTCTCTGAATGATTTTATTGACCAAAAATGGATCTGTGTTTTTTCTATTGGTAGTCTTCTAAAGCCCGATTTGTAATTTCCCGTTAGTATGGTTCCATTGTGTCCGCACATGAGGACAGTGTCATCTGAGGTGCAGTGGATGTGGTGAAGATGTTGCTTGGTTCCACTCTTGATATCTTGCCAGTTAGATCCGTCCCAGTGCCAAATTTTTCCATTGGTTCCACATGTGTAAATGCTATTTTCTGTTAGTCCGTCAATGCAATTAAGTATGGTGTATTCTCTGAGTTTTTTTGTTGCGCTAATTAGGTCGGCATTTTTTACGGTGAGCGAGTTCGTTGCTTTGCTAATATTGCTTACTGCTTCGGATAGTTTCTGTGTGGCTTGAGCTTTAATTGCAGAGCTTATTAAGGACCAGCCTTGTGGAAGGTTTTTATATACTTGATTGCCGCTTCCGCAGGCATAAGCGTGTTGGCCAATGAATTTTATATTAGTCAGATCTCCTGATTTGATGGTGTCTGCTTTGGTTTTGAATATATGATTTTCAATGGTTTCGTCGCTATTAAATATTTCGACTACGCCTCGGTTTGTTAATGAATAGCATGCTCGTTTAAATTCCGCGCTCTCTGGGCGAAAACATGTTGAAACTACTGTTTTTTCGCGGATTTCATGATGGAACCAGTATGGAGAGGTCTCTAGGTTTAGAACGAACATTCGAGTGTGTTCTAGGCTCTCATCTAGTTCATCTAAAAAAGAGGGTACATAAAGCATGGTGTTGCTTATTGCGCATCCGCTTCCAAATGTGATTTGTGCTTTCATTGTAGTTGCCTTTGTTGGGTTTAAAGTCCGCCGCTACCTTTTGGAGTTGTAGTTTTTCCAAGCGAGTCAGGGATGACATTTCGTATGTGTACTCCCGCTGGATCAGCGCGATATATTCCAGACGGCAACAAACCTTTGCTTTGATGATGTGCTCTTAGTTGAGCAGCCATTATAATTGGGTTGCACCCGGTTATCGCCGCTGCCGCTGTAACACCTGCCGCCTCAAGCTTCCAGAGTGGTGCAGTACCAACTGGATCACCGAGCGCCCCGATTGCTTGCTCCTCTGCGTCGTAGAGAGCGTGAATCATACCGTGCTCGTTTGGTCGTGGTCCTTTTTTTCTTGGGGATGCGCCGTCCACGCAAATACAAAAACCATCTTTGTAGCTTATGCCATTTGGTAATCGAACACCCCCATCGCCAGGCATTCTGAATACGCGGTCTGGAACTACGTGATGCGGTGTTTTTCCTGCATGACATCCTTGTGAGTAAGGTCGTAATCGGCAATCTTTACCGTTATCTTCTACGCTCCCGCCGTCGCCTTTCTTGCCTTCTGTTGGTTTGCCAGGTGTTTCTTTGGGAGTTTTTTTTACAGGTTTACTTGCTCCGGCTAGATCAGTAGCGCGTTTTCCCATCTTTCCAGCTGTGGCAAGCGCTCCTGCAAATGGAACAGCAGCTGCAAGAGATAGTGCTGCCCCGGCGTAATCCCCACGAACGAAGCTGACACCTGCATTACCTAAATCTGCCAGTTCACCGACGCCAGGAATGAGGCCAATTACGTCCAATCCCAGCTGGATGCCATCCAGAACCTGCTCGCCAGTGATGCCTTCTTCTTCGGTTTCGGCCTCGACTAGTGGATTGGCCTGTGAAGCTGGAACTGTCGCGGGAGCGGTTTCACCCACAACCCGCCCAATGGTATTACCGCTCTTGAACGAACTGAACGGCGGCATCGTCGCCAGTTCGGCGCGCAAGTAGCCTTTGCGCATTTCCTCGTATTCATCCTCCTGCATCTCCCGGCTTTCGTGCAGTTCATTACCTTGTGCATCCCGCCCAAACACGTCGACTTGCACGCCGCCGTTCTCGCCGAGCTGTAGCATCATTTCATCCGGGCCGGCGATGCTGTCGGGAGGACGTCGGACAGGCACACTGACCGCATCCACCTGCACCGGGGCTAGATTGATCGGTTCGGCCATGCGTTACGCCCCATTCATCCAGAACTTGTCGTCATGGCGCACTACCAACTTGCCTTCAGCACGTACGCTGCTGCTCTTCTCCAGCGGATAGCATTTGCCGCCCACGGTGTTGCTCTTGATGCCTTTGGCGACGCCAGCTCCATCGCCGTTGGTGCTGGGTACCAAGCTCTTGTCGAACACCACTACCGGCTTGCCGTTGGCACGTACCGATTTGGCCACGCCGGTGGCGGTTTTCAGTTCGGCGGTGACGGGGTAGGGCACCGGAGGGATGGCACTGCCCATTGGTGTCTTGCAGACATCCGGGACGATGCTGACGACCTTCCATTTGCCCTGCTTACGGGCGATGACGTTATCGGCCATGTCAGAGCACCTCCTTGGCTGTGCGCTTGATCAGCGGGGCGTTCGGATCAGTTTCGAAGCGCGCTTCTAGTACGCGAATGCCCAGGTGATTGGGCAAACTGATGCGATGAATCAGCGCCAAAGTCATGGCCTCGGTGTCGATGCGCAGGGTGTCGGTGAGCATGGGCAGTGGCAGCATTGCGCCGTTGTGCAGGCGCATCAGCACAAAGGGGCGATGGCCGGGCAGTTCCACGCACAACGAACCGTTGGGCGTGAGACCGGGGTCGGTGAGGTTGGACAGTTCAAGGCGAAATGCGGGCGGAGGAAACTCAATCTGCTGATCAACCGGCGCGCCGTTCCAGTAGGCAAAGTCGAAATCCCGTGGCAATCCCGGCCAGCGTTCGCGCTGCCAGGTTTCGTCGTAGCTCCCGGCCAATGGCAATCGCGGTGCCCAGGCACGGCCCACCACGCCAAACCCCACTGGTTGGTTTTTGTAGCTGGCCGCGACCTGCGCCATACCGTGGGCGTCGAGTTCACCCTCGGGATGTTTGACCCGATCCAGACGCCACACCGGTTTGTCGATGGGCTCGATCTGCGGTGCCGGGAGTTCGCGCAGAGGCTTGTCCAGTTGAAAACCGAGGTCTTCCTGGCGCTTTTCGATCCAGCCCCGGCCCAATGGGTTGCTGTAGCACACCTCGTTGAGCAGGTAAGGTGGGGTGTTTTCATCAACCGCGTGTTCGGGATTGATCACAACGCTGCTGCCACCGAATGCGTATTCCCAACGCAACGGCACCGAGGTGGCCGGTTGTGGTTCGGACAGTTGCCATCCACCGAACAAGCTGTGGCGAAACTGGTGAGGGCCGGTAAATGTCAGGTGCTTGTCCAACAAGTAATGGCGCGTCGGCGCATCGGCCCGACGCTTAAAGGCTTCTTGTCGGGCGGCTTGCCATGCCGTTAGTTGATACTCGGTCAGTCGTTCGCCGGGACTCAAAGGCGTCGGCAGCGGCACGTCGATTCTGGGCGGCGGCGCCACCGGCGCACTGATGCGCAGTCCGGCCGTCCACTGCGTTGCTGGTTGACCTTGTGGCGCATGAGCATTGCCCACCACGATCACATCACAGCGTGGTTTGAATGGCGCCAGGTCACTTTCTTCGCAGACGCTGCTTGCCCCTTCCTCGCCGTAGTAGCGATCAGCGGTGCACAGCGCCAGCGGATCTTCGTCCAGCACCTCGGCGCGAAACTGCCCCGGCTGCCCGTCAATGGGCAGCAGCCGATAGCCCACTTTCATGACCAGTACCGGGTACTCTTGATCGTCCATGCCCAGCGCGCTGAAACACAGCGCATCGAAGGGCGTCAGATTGCGAAATTCCATGTCCGCCCCTCAGTTGATATCGACGTCTTTGCCGTTGATCTGCACCGCGCCGCTGGCGCTGAAATCGAAGGTGCGGCCATTGATCAGCACGGTGCCGTCGGACTTCATCACCAGGTTGGATTTACCCACCGTGACCTTGAATTCGTCCCCGGCGTTGATGGTGAATTTTTTGCCCACCGCCACCGATTTGTGGGTGCCGATCTGCTCGCTTTGGCTCAGCCCCACGGTGGTATTCATGGCCGCGCCAACACTGGTCTGGTACGCCGCGCCGATGGTCAGCGCCTTGGCCAGACCAATGGTTTCGGCTTTGGCCAGTTTGATGGTCTCAGCCTTGTTGCCGCCGATGGTCACGCTGCGATTGGCACCGATGCTGATGGTTTCGTTCTGGCCGACGTCCTCGATGCGGTGGTCGCCGATGGACACGGTTTCGTTGTGTTCGACCCGCTCCTTGCGGTCGTTGCCGACGAAGATGCCGTTGTTGTTTTTGATATGAACGTTCTTGTCTTTTTCGGCATGGATGAACACTTCCTGGTGGCCCAGCTCATCCTCAAAACGCAGCTCATTAAAGCCAGGGCCCTTGTGGGTGCGGCTCTTGATGGTCATTCGTGTTTTGTGTTTGGGTAGTTCGTACGGGGGTAAATTGGTTTGGCGGTAGGTCCGCCCCGTGGCGATCGGCTGGTCAGGATCGCCGTCCAAAAAGCTGATGATCAGTTCCTGATTGACCCGAGGCACGGCCATGGCTCCCCAGGTCGCCCCGGCCCAGCCTTGGGCTACACGGATCCAGCACGAACTCTGGTCGTTGTTTTTATCCGAACGGTCCCACGGGAATTGCACCTTGACCCGGCCCCATTCATCGCAATAGATCTCTTCGCCCGGCGGGCCGACCACGGTGGCGATCTGTGGGCCGTCGATGCAGGGTTTGTCACGCAGCGGGGCTTTCCAGTCGGCCATCCAGTGGATGGCGCTGGCGCTCATTTCATAAGACGTGCCTCGGTCGCTGCCGAACGATTCCTCTTCGAGGCTGCTGTGCTGTTTGCCCTGATGTTGCACGCCGATGGTGCGCCAGCGGTCGTTGAAATCCTCACGGGGATGATCGTTGAGGTCGAACGCCAATCCCGGTTGCAGGCGTGCATCGTCGCCTTTGAGATGCGCGAGTTTGGCGTCGTTGCGCAGGGCGGTCAGGCGTGTCTTGGTAAAGGGCTTGCCGGCGATGTCGCGCTTGTAGCGCCCGGGATAGTCGTAGCGTTCGTAGTCCTTGTGCTGGTTGTTCAGGTCCTGATCACCGGTGGCGGTGTGCTGCTGGTTGTAGCGCGGGTGGGTGAAGGTGTAGTCGCGCTGCACCTGGCGTGCGGTGCGCACTTGTTCGGTGTAGTGGAAGCGGGTCAGGGCCGGTTCGATGGAATCGCCGCCGGCCATTGGCTGGTAGAGCACCGGGCAGTCTTTATGGGTGCCGATGGTGCCGAGGCCGCCGACGCGGTCGGTGAGGACCAGGGTGTGACCGTCGGTGCGGTGTTCAAACGTGTAGAGCAGGCCTTCTTCGGCAGCGAGGCGGGCGATGAAGGCGAGGTCGGTTTCGCCGGCCTGCACGCAGTATTCGCGGGGTTGGTGGTCAAAGCAGAGTTCGCGGCGGATGTCCGTCAGCTTCTGCTCGGCCAGTACGCTGGTGATGATGTCGGGCACGGTCTGGCCCTGGAAGATGCGCCAGTTGGAGCGTAGATCGAAACGCGACAAGGTCGGCTCCACCACAGCGCTGTAGCGGGTGCGACGAAAACCGGTGTCGCCCTGGGTGAACAGGCTGACCAGACCATGGACGTAGCGCACCGCGGTTTCGCCGCGCCAGATGGTGAACAGCCCCGCCAGGTCAAGCACGCGATTGAAGTCGATGGCGGCGTTGTGGCTGGCCAGTTCCAGGGTGAGCTGGAATGGCTGGGACAGCCCTTCTTCGAGGGTGAACGAGACCACGTCGAAGGGGTCGCCTTGCAGGGGGGTGAAGGTGAAACGCAGGTCACTTTGGCGGGGCGTGGGGCCTCCCTGTCGCAGGTGAAAATATCAGTCGATGAGCCAACCGGGCTCACCGTTCTCCAGTTCGCCGTCGTGGTCGGTGGTGTCGCCGACGCGGGCTACCGGTTGCCCGTCCACGATCATCGAGGGCGAGCCGCTGGTGATCACGGCACCGCATCCGAGAGTGTCGCCAACACGCGCAACGGCGCGACCGTTGACGTTCATGTTGCTTGTACCGCAGGCGACGGTGGTGGGGCCACACAACGGGCAATCATGGTCGTGACCGACCAAGACAACGGCAGGCATGGAGCCTCCTTAATCACGTTGAATCAGCGAAGGTTCTGCCGCTGCGCGAACCGCAGCGGCGGAATGGGCGCGTTTAACCCGCCGCAGCCGGTTTACGCCAGTCATCCGAGGCTTCGGTGCCGGCTACCACATGACTCCAGCTGACCTTGCGGTACGACAGGCTGGTCTTGATCTGTTGGGTGTAGTTCTTGTTTGCGGCGTCTTGTGCGTTTGGCAATACGGTGTGGATTTCGACGACGGTGGCGTCTTCGAGCTTGGTGGTGAAGAAGTGTTGCTGTTTGCCCTCAGAGCAAGTGCGGAACCACTTGACCTCGACAGTTGGCAGCATTTCGCCGGTGGCCAGAGCCTGGTAAAGCAGCGGCGAGGCTTTGTTCAGCGCGCTGGTGAAGGTCAGCGGTTTGTGCATTCGCTGGCCGCTGGGTTGACCGCTTTGCGGATCGGTGGGCGCGGCGATCTGGTGGTCGATTTCCTGTGCCAGGATTTCGTCCTCGTGACCTTCCACATAAACGTTGCCCACCGAGTCCGCGGTGAAAGCGCCCTTGGTGATATGCCCCTGGTTTTTGCCGTGGATGGTGATGTACGCGGGTGTTGGCATGACATGCTCCTTGTCGCGATGATTTAACGACTCTGAGGTCGTGGTTTTTGGCCCAAGAGGCCATGGCTTCGCAGCGCTCGGGATGAGCACGCTGAAAATCGGTTACAGGTTGAGAATCCGTTCCAGGGACACCAGCACTTCCTCAGTGATGGCATTCAGACGGATCGTGTAGATCGTGTAGGCGACCGTCAGCACGACGGCGGCCATGGCCCAAGGCGTCCACAACGGCCACGTCCGCTTGATCCGGTAGTTGCGTGGCGCGACGTTTTTCAGCGGATCGGTCAGGCGCTTGGGCGTCTCGCCGCGCAGGGGGCGCAGCAGGCCGTGCAGCTGGCTGATGATCTTCTGTATTTCGTCATCGCCCCTGGCGTGGGCGCCGTATTTGCCCTTCAGACCGGCGATCAGGCACAGGTACATGAACTCCAGCACATGCTGATAGCGGGCGGCTTCGGGGATCATGTTGTTCATGACGGTGAAGATTTTTTCGCCGCCCCAGGTTTCTTCATGAAACTGGCTGAGCAATGAGCGTGCGCTCCAGCTGGACGACTTGCCCCAAGGGGTGCGCATGACCACTTCGTCAATCAACAGGCACAGGCTGTAGGAGTAGGCCTTGAGCATGCCGGCGTCGTAGTCGAGTTGACGGACTTCTTCCATGATCGTGGTGATCTGGTTGCTGACGCTCATGTACAACTCAGGTACGTCGTCGTGCTGGTCCAGACGGCGTAGACGGATGACCAGGCCTATCAGCGGCATGGCAGCATCGCACAGCGGGTTCCAGGCCAGGCCGCGCAGGTCGAACTCCGGGTCTGGCAAACACGTCTGACGCCTGACAGTAATGGTTTCGCTGTCGCTGTGGATGGCGCCGGACATTTCCTCATCGAGCCGTGAATCGGCTGCGGACTTATTCATCTCTCTCACTCCTGATCGCCCAGAACTGCAACTCCAGCTCCGGGAATTCGCCGGCAATATGGAAACCGAACCCGCTGCCGCTGCTCAGGCTTTGCCAGGCGGGGTGATGGCGGTCGAGTTCGAAGTAGCTGAAGCCGGCATGGAAGGGCAGGTGTCGTGGCGCCACCGGCAGCGGCCGCAGTGGGATGCCCGGCAGTTGCAGGCTGACCAGTTGCTCCAGGCCTTCGGTGGAGCTGATCTTGATCTGCCGCGGCAGTTGCTGACGCAGGGTTTCCGCTGGCAGTTCGGCGCGCACGGCGAGGATGAACTCGGCGTTGTCCAACAGGCGTTTGTCGTTCAGCGCGGCGCTGCGCACGCCGTACTGCTGCTCAATGATCGGCAACGACACAGCGCGCGGTTGCAGCACCGTGCCCAAGGCGCGTCGCAAGGTGTGCTCGAGTATCTGGAACGACTCGCGCAGGTTTTCGTGCTGATAGGCCGGATACTCCTGGGGCAGGTGGCCTTCATCGGTGAAGGTCACCAGTTCACCGCACGCCTGAGCCAGCGCGATGTACAGCCGCTCCGGGTGGACCTGACGCTGGCGGGCCAGGTGCTGGAACAACGGGAACAAGCGGTTGAGCGTCTGCAGCAGGTTGAAGTCGGTGACATCCGCGACGCCCGACTGTCCTGGCGAACCGATGCGCAGGGCGAGGTTTTTGGCGCGCTCACGCATCAATCCGGCCACTTCGCCCAGGTAGCGGTGCAACGCCGGCACGGCTTGCAGTGACAGGCTGGTGGGATAGAAGTGTTCGTCCATCACCAGACTGCCGTCCGGGCGCTTGTCTTTGATTCTGCCGATAGCAATGCCGGTGAAGGCACTGCGGTCGCTGCGTTCGAGCATCAGTTGCAAGTTGGGTACGGCCAGGTCCATGCCGACCTGATCGCCGTCATGGCTGTGGGTGTCGCGAATTTCCTCGCGCAGGGCGATATAGCGACTGTTGCCGTACTGATCGGGCCAGCGTATTTCAACGGCGCCGTTGGAGCGCAGCGGCAGGGCCAGATAGACAATCTGGCCGACCGCGCTACTGTCAGCGATCTCCAGCGGGGAGGGCGGTGCCAGGTCGTGGGGAATGTCGAAGACGCTGCCATCGGGCATGATTCCGCACGCCTGGTTAATCGCGACCTTGCCGAAGCTCAAGTACTCGGTGTTGAGCGTCAGTTCGCTGAAGCCATATAGCGCATCGTTGAGACTGTGCAGGCGCTGGTGCACGGCGGCTTCAGCGGCGCGGGCCTGTTGCTGGAAGTGCTGGGGCTTGACGAACAGACCCTCATGCCAGATGACGGGGTTACGTGAACTCATCGGTAATTACTCTGGGCGATAGCGGCTGGAAAGAGCGTCATCGGATTTCTGCCTTGAGGTTGACCTGCTCGGCGTCCAGCTGTACCAGCACCGCGTATTGCCGACCTTTGGGCTCGACGCGCAGTCGCTGCTTCCACTGGCCGACATCAGTGCTGTGGTAGTTGGCAATCACTGCGATGAAGCGGGTGTCTTCATCCAGTGCGCGCAGGTCGATGAACTTGAATTGGCCGGGGTTGAGCAGGTAGTCGTCGGCGCGGATGTAGGTGCTGCCGAGGGTCTTTTTCAGGTCGTCGGCCATGGCTTGTGGGCTGGCGTTGACCAGCAGCGAGTCGTCGGTCAACTGCAAGACCTTGAAAGCGATCGGCGTGGCGACATGTTGCAGCGCCGGGTTGCCCCAAGGCGTAGTCAGGCGCACGCCTTGGTCGTCGTAGTCACCCAGCAGCGCGTCGTCGATAGGCGACATTGACACCACGGGTTCAGGTTCCGAGGTCAGCGGTGACTGGGCCGGTACGCTTTCGTAGAGGTGATTGAGCAAGGTTTGAACTTTGTCCGTCAGCGCCTGCGGGCTGGTGGCCTGCACGTTGAGGGTGTAAGGGGAATGGCTCGCGTCCTCGTCCGGTGCCGTACCGGTGCTGATCAGCCGTGGATTGACATTGTCGCTGGCGTACAGACTCAGGGAGTAACGGCTGGGCTGATCGTCTGGACCACCAACCGCAATCGTCGGCGTCCAGATCACCTGACCGATTTTGCCAAGCATGGTGCAGCCACCGAGGGTCAGGCAGGCCAGCAACAATGTGCCCAAACGCAGGTTGCTCAACAGGCTGACGCTGCGTTTGTGTGCAGGCGAGCCAGTCTCCGCCAGCACTTCGGGTGGCGGCGCCTTATGCATCGCTCGCAGCGGATCACCTTGCTCCGCCAAATCTACCGGCCGGCAAAGGCGTTCGAATTCAGGGCAAGTGCCAGGTCGCTGGTCCCCCGGCGGCCGACTCGGCAGGTCTTGCCAGTGCCACACGTGCATGCCCTCGGGGTGGTCGCCGAGAAGCTCATCGAGCGAATGCTGGCCTGGGGCGTGTTCGCCCAACTGCACCGCGATCTGATACGCACCGATCTGTAACCGGTCACCGTCGTTGAGGCTTATCGCAACATGGCGCCCAAGCGGAAGGTCATGGCCGTTGACGTAGGTTCTACCGCTGCGGTCGATCACACAAAAGCGCCCTTCGATGACGCGGATGTCGCAATGGTTGCGCTGTACGCTGTTGTGGCGATCTTCCAGGCGCCAGTCCACTGCGGCACTGCCGATGCTGCCGCCCTGTGGGCCAAACCGGTGAAGAGGCAAATACCCGTGCAGCAGCTGCGCAGGATTGTTGATAACCAGCGTCAGCTTCATGCGCGCCCCCGAATGCGAACCACGGCGGGATAACGGTGTTCCTGGCGTTCGATAAAGCTGGTCCAGCCCAGGTGGGTGCCTGCGCCGCGTTGCAGGTTGAACGGCGGCACATCTTCTTCGCGCAGCCCCAGTTCCAGGTCGTAGGCGGTGGCATCGCGCAGCAGAAAATCCATCAATTGGCGCAAGCGCCCGAACTGCTCGCCGCTGGGCAAAAACTGCCGGAAACGGGCTTGGGTCAGGTTGGGAATCACCAGGGTGAACTTGCTGGCGCGGGTTTTGCTGCGGTCACCCACCACAAAATCGCTACCCAAGGTGCCGTTGGCCTTGCCCAACGCCAGGCGCTGGCGCTGCGGCAAATTCACCCAGCGCGCCTCGAACTCACGGATGTAAACGCCGTGCAGATCAAAGCTGTGCTCGACAATGCCGGACACTACAGAAGGTGAACGACTGCGACTGGCGATCAAACCGGCAAAGCTCAACAGGCGGCCCCAAGGCAACGGCGTAGCGCCGCGCAGGTCGTAGTCGTTCAATCCGATCAGGGAAAATACATATCGCGAAAACCGGTCGTTGCCCCCGGCCTGAAAACGGATGTAGTAGCGGTACTTGCGCCAGCTGGTGTGCAGCAGGGTCAGCAAGCGATGGTTGAAAAAGTCCATGAACGCCGGGCGAATTCCGCGCTCCTGGGCCTGCTCGTAGGCCAGACGATCCAGGTAGTAACCGGGCAGTGGCGAGTCGGTACCGTGCAGGCCAAAGAAGCTGGTCTGCAAGCGATAGCGCACTTCTTCGCGGTCCTCCTCGAGGCGCGCAGCCTCGACCACATCGGAGGCCGGAAAGCCCAGCCCCGCATGGCTTTGCAGGCGAACCCGACGGCGCGCCGCCGCACTCAAGGGCTGCGCTTCCAGATCGTCGCCATGCAAGGCGTGCAGATGCTCCAGCAGACGATGAAACGAGTAGTTTCGCGCGTCGGCCAGCAGCACATCGGCTAGATAACGGGTTGTCTGCCGGTCAACAGTGGCCATTCATAACGCTCGTTGTTGGTGGTATTGATCACTTCCAGGCGATGGAAGGAGTTGATGCTCGCGTACAGGGCGAAAAAGTGTGAAAGCACACTGGCGAACAGATACAGCTCGCCTTCGCAGAGAAAGGCGTTCTGGTCCAGTTGCAGACGGGTCTGCACGCCACGTACCGGCTGGCCCTTCATCAGCCAGTCGATGGGGGTGGTCACGGCATTCTGGATACCGTTGAGGCGCTTGCGCGTGGCGCGGGCCTGTTGCAGGTCGTGCAGGGCGGCGAAGTCATAAGCGCGGATGACTGCCTTGAGCGGCTCGGCCGACAGCAACGACAGATAGTTCAGCGACAGGTTGGAAATGAGCGTCCAGTGCAGGCTGCTATCCAGCACTGGCCGGTAGCTCCGGGTCGGTGCAATCAGGCTGGTGTAAGTGGCGAACGACGGCGTCACCTCGGTGGACAGCGATACATCTCCCACGCCCAGCAACTGCGGCAAATCGCGGTTGCTGCAGGTCAATTCGATGGATGCCGCTTCATGCTCGCCGATGTACAGGCTTTCATCGCCGCGCACGAAAGCGATGCGATGACGCAGACCCTCACGGCCATGGGACTCTTCGATAAGCGTGCGGAAATACAGTGTCGTGCGACCCCGCGCGTTTTCGATTTCATGCTGGAACGATTCGAATGGAGTAAAGCGCCGCAACGGATCGCCCTTGCGCTCCTTGTCGGCGGCATCCCAACCGGCCACCTTGTCGACGCTGAAAATCTCGTAGGCTTCGGGGCGGTTACCGCTGGGGCTGATACGCCTTTCCAGGCTGCGTCCATCGAGCGCAATCGGATCCGCATCGTGACGGAACAGGTTGACCGCCGGCGCGCAGTACAGGTGCAGGTCACTGGTGCGCAGACGGATATCAGGCGGCATGGGCCGGCTGAACTGAAATTCAAAGCGCAGGCTGGTGGCGCTGACCTCGGGCCAGACGCGCGCCAGCTGGGTCAGGCTGAAAAAGTGAAAACGCTGCGGGAACACGAAGTACTCCTGCAGGATCCGGTAGCCATCGAACACATTGCGCGGGTAGGGCAGCAGGGCCTCTTCGGGGGTGAAACCGGGAAAGCCGATAGTCTTGGCTGGCAGGCGATAGCTTTGCGTATCGATGTGCAACGTGACGCTGTCCAGGTAATGGGCGAGCCACAGGTACAACGTCAGCGCCGTGGCGTTGTCGCCGCCCAGATGAAAATCCAACTGATCGCAGGCCATGCTGGTCAGCGGTTGCTCGGTCAACACCTTGAGGTCGATGCGCATCACCGAGGCCTCGCGACTGTGGGCATCGCTGACTTCCTGCAACGCCAATGGGTACAGGCTGACGTCGCTGCAGGTACGAAACTGGCAGGTGATGTCATCCACCGGTCTGGCAAACAACGGCGTGCCCTTGGGGATCACCTGACGCTGGCTGATCGCATCCGGCAACGGTGTAAAACGGATGATGGTCGCGCTCGGCAGGGGCCGCAGGTAGTTGGGCCAGAGCATCTGCAACAGCGGGTGAGTCAGCTCCGGCAAATCGTCGTCGATCTTCATCCCCAGTTTGGCAGTGAGGAAGGCGAAGCCTTCCAGCAGCCGCTCCACGTCCGGGTCGCCGGCCTGATCACCGAGAAATTGCGCCAGTTGCGGGTTGTCCTCGGCAAACTCGCGGCCGAGTTCGCGCAAGTAGCGCAGCTCCTCGGCAAAGCGTTGTTTCAAGTCCATCGCATCCTCATCTCACGCGGGTGTAGCCGTCGCGGCCATGCATGGCCACCTCGATCTGCACCTGTTCTTCCTTGTGGTTGACCCGCACCTGGCAATCGAGGCGAAAGTTCAGCTCCAGCGGCAGGTCCGGGTCGGGCTGAAAGCGCACGCCCGTGACCTTGATGCGCGGTTCAAAAGCTTCCACCGAACGCCGGATATCGGTGCTGATGGCCACCACCAGGTCACTGCTGGCCTGGGTGACGCCGTTGAAATCGCGCAGGCCCAGTTCAGGGCTGCTTTGCGAGCAGCCCTGGCGTGAGTTGAGCACCTGTTCCAGGTGGCGTTTGATCGCCTCGACACGCTGGCGCGCCTGTTCATCCACGCTGCCGGGGCGGTAGCGCGGTGCGTCGGGTTCCAGGCGTTCGAACAGGCTGGCGCCCATTTACTGGGTGTCCAGCCGACCGACCAGTGAGATCTCGAAGTTGGCGCCCATGTACTTGAAGTGCGGGCGCACGGCCAACGACACCTGATACCAGCCTGGATTGCCTTCCACGTCCTGCACCACGACTTTTGCGGCGCGCAAGGGGCGACGGCTGCGCACATCGGACGAAGGGTTTTCCTGGTCGGCGATGTATTGTTTGAGCCAGTCATTCAGCTCGCGCTCCAGATCCTGGCGTTCCTTCCAGCTGCCGATCTGCTCGCGCTGCAGCACCTTGATGTAGTGGGCCAGGCGATTGACGATAAACAGGTATGGCAATTGGGTGCCGAGCTTGTAGTTGGTCTGGGCTTCCTGGCCTTCGCGGGTCTTGGGGAAGTTCTTCGGTTTCTGTACCGAGTTGGCGGAGAAGAACGCGGCGTTGTCGCTGTCCTTGCGCATGGTCAACGGGATAAACCCGGCTTCGGCCAGCTCGAATTCCTTGCGGTCGGAGATCAGCACTTCGGTAGGAATCTTGGCCTGCAATTGGCCGAGGGCTTCGTACAGGTGCACCGGTAAATCATCCACCGCGCCGCCGGATTGCGGGCCGATGATGTTCGGGCACCAGCGGTAGCGGGCGAAGCTGTCGGTGATGCGCGAAGCCATCAGGAACGCGGTGTTGCCCCACAGGTAATTGTCGTGGTTGCCGTCGACGGTTTCGTCATAGCCAAAGCTGCGGGCCGAATTGTCTTCGGTGCTATAGGGCGTGCGCAGCAAAAAGCGTGGCAGGGTCAGGGCCAGGTGGCGGGCGTCTTCGGATTCTCGCAGGCTGCGCCATTTGGTGTGGCGTGGGCCTTCGAAAATGTCGCTGACCTCCTTGAGGTCGGGCAGACCCTGGAAGCCTTCCAGGTTGAATAGCTCGGGGCCCGCAGCCGAGACAAACGGTGCATGGGACATGGCGCCGATGGAGGCCACATAGCTGAGCAACTTGATGTCTGGCGAGCTGGGGCCAAAGGTGTAGTTGCCAACGATGGCGCCCACCGGTTCACCCCCGAACTGGCCATAGCCGGCGGTGTAGACGTGCTTGTACAAGCCGCTGCGGGTGATGTCGCCGGCGTTGTCGAAGTCGTCCAGCAGTTCCTCTTTGGTGACGTGCAGCATTTCCAGCTTGATGTTCTCGCGAAAGTCCGTGCGATCCACCAGCAGCTTCAGCCCACGCCACGCCGATTCCAGTTGCTGGAACTGCGGCTGATGCAGGATAACGTCCATCTGTTTGCTGACGGCGCGGTCGATCTCGGCAATCATCTGGTCGACCCGGTGCTTGTTGACCGGCTGCTGGTGATCGCCGCTTTGCAGGATTTCGCTGATGAACGCGGCCACGCCTTGGCGAGCTACCGCGTAGCCTTCCTGAGACGGGCGCATGGTGGTGTTGGCCAGCAGTTGATCAAGCAGCGACGGCTGTTCGTCAGCCACCAGAATTTGGGCGGCGGCGCTTTCCATGGGCATGGGGGAGTACTCCGTTGAGAAGGGCGGTCCAGTCAGTTGTTGGGCGCGTCCAGAACCAGGTTCAGTTCACTGGCCAGGCGTAGACGGGCGTTTTCATCGGTCAGCAGGTTTTGCAGGTGCTTGCGAAAGGCCGGGACATTGCCCATAGGACCTTTGAGTGCAACAAGGGCTTCACGCAGTTCCAGCAACTTGTTCAGTTCAGGAACTTGCCGGGCGACGGCATCGGGACCGAAGTCGTTGATGTTTTTGAATCGGAGTTGCATGTTCAAGTCGATGTCCTGGTCGTTGTTCAGAACAGACGGCACCGCCATGTCCAGCGCAACTTCGGCTTTGGTGAGTACTTCATTGAAGGTGTCCTTATCTACTCGAACGGATTGCCGGTCTTCAAGGGCGGTTAGTTCGCCCTTACCCTTGAAGTCCCCAGTGATCAACAACTTCAGAGGTAACTCCACCTCAGCTTGCTGATCACCTGTGGCCGGGACGTACTTGATGTTGATGCGTTCTTTTGGCGCGACAGATCCATGAGTTTTGGACATAGGAAAAATCCTTTTCATAATGTCGGCGTATTAGAGACAGCTGTCGCAAGGTTTGTCATGTAGGACGATGTGGACGCGATTCGTGGCTTTCGTATGTAGGAAAAATGCCAATTATTGTTTTGTGATTTTTCCTACGAGCGCCTTGGATTAATCTGAGAGACGCCTCTTTTAATGCGGGTTGAGGTAATGATTTGTCGCTCTTCTACTTGCCTAATATTTGAACTCGGGTGAGGCTCGACAAGTTAATTAAACTGACTTCCAGTCGGGCTGCGTTAGTTTGAAAAAAAGTTGGAGCAGTGCCTGTTGCGGATTCAAGTCAAGCCTATGAGGAGGCGTCGATGCAGAGCGGATGGCGGGGATGGAAATGGGGGCTTTGCCTGTCGGTTTTGGCCCTTTTGGAGGCGCAGGCCGCGACTCAGGATTGCCCTGCCATTGTCTCGCCCTTGAAGCGCCTGGAATGTTTTGATCTGGCCGCCGGCACGCCGATTCATCATCCGCCTGCTTCGCCGCGCGACGTGGGCCGGGTATTGCCGATTGTCGATCTGGTCCAACGCAATGAGGCCAAGCGTCCACCCGAGGATCAGCGTTTTCTGTTGTCGTCCTTCCCCGAACCGGACAACGACCAGCAACAGCGGCTGGTGATCTCAGCCCCGGCATTGGGCGCGTTGCCGCCTCGGCCTCTACTGGCCATCAGTTGTGAATCGAAAATCTCGCGCCTGCAATTGGTGCTGGATGAGCCGGCCAGACCCAACAAGATTCGCATCCAGCTGTTCAAGGATGACCGCCCGATTTCCGACGCCTATCAATGGCAGGTGCTGGATGATTCCGGCCTGGTGGTCGATGCCGGACGTGGCCTGCAAGCTATCTCGTTACTGCGCCACATGGGCGGCGGCCAGCGACTGCGGCTGGAAAGCGACTATCCCCCGCTGCACGGCCTGCTCTTCGACGCTGAAGGGCTGGGTGAGCTGATCGAACAGGAGCGCCAGGTATGTCGCTGGTGATCGACGTGCCGGCGGAGACCGTCAAGCTGTTGCTGACACCCATCGACCCCGAACAGCCCGCCGGGCATTTCGATGTGGAGGATGAAACCTACCAGGCCATCGACCAGGAGATGGTCAAGCTCGGCGGCCTGCGCGAAGGCGATATCGACTGGCCGTATATCGACGAAGCGTCCCGCCAGTACCTGGCGTCCCAGTGCAAGCACTGGCGCGTCGTCGCGCACCTGCAGGTGGTGTGGCTGCGCACCCGGCAATGGGCGCGCTGGGCCGATGCCCTGGGTTTGTTGGCCGGCATGGTCGAACTGTATTGGGACAGTGCCCACCCCAAGCCCGGTCCCACCGGCTACCTCAACAAACGCAAGCAAGTGCAGCGTCTGTTGAGCGACCTGGGGCAGGTGTTGCCGACCCTGGAGCGCAGTAGTTTTGAGCCGGCCTGGCAGGCCGCAGCACAACGGGCGCTGGCTAATCTGCAACAGTGCGTCGACAGCGCCAAGCTCGACGCCGCAGCGCTGGACACGTTGCAACGGCAGCTGGACAAATACAGCGAGCCGGTCGCTGCCACTGAGCCCAGCCGTGCGGCCGCCTCCGGCAGTGTGCTGGAGTCGGCCTTTTTCACCAACCCAAAACCGCAAGCGCCAAGCAACGAGCGTGAACAACGCCGCGCCGTGTTGGACATGGCCGAGCAGATCAATCAACAAGACCCCTACGACCCCACCGGCTACCAACTGCGCCGCTTCGGCCTGTGGTCGCATTTGCGTACTGCGCCCCCCGTCACCCGTGACCGTCGCACCGAATTGACCGCTGTGCCCAAGGATATCGTCGACGGCTATCAGGACGCGCTGAACCACAACGCCATTGAGCCGAAGCTGCTGCTGCGTATCGAAAAAAGTGTCTGCGCCTCGCCGTACTGGCTACGCGGCAGTTACCTGGCCGCCGAGGTCGCCTCGCGCCTGGCGATGGAAGAAGTGGCGGCCGGCATTCGCCAGACCTGCGAGCGGTTTGTCTGCCGTTTGCCGGCCTTGCTGGAATTGTGCTTCAGCGACGGCACGCCTTTCGTGGATGCGCAAACTCAGGCCTGGATCACCGCCGCCGACCAGGCGCAATCCACCGGCAGCCCCGTGCAGGAATACGCCGGGCTGCGCGACGAACTGGCCAGCCAACTCAACACCGAAGGCGTGGAAGTGGTGCTGTTACGCCTGCAGGAACTGCATGCCACGCACGACGCCCCGCGCCAGCGCAGCTACGCCACGGTGATTGCCGCCGATCTGCTGGCCTCGCGTGGCCTGTCGTGGTTGGCGGACGACCTGTACGCCAACATTGCACGGCTGATGCGCGAGACCACGGCGCAGGGCTGGGAGCCGGAGTTGTACCGGAAAGTGGCGCAACCCATCGACGACAGTCATTTGATCAAAGCGGTTAAGGAGTAGGAGCGATTTATGGGGATGGTCTGGAGTTACCTCAAACGCTGGAGCCTGCCGGTGCTGCGTCAGTTCAACCAGGCGGTGCCGGTATTGGCGCTGCTGGGCGTGGTGTTTTTGTTGATCGCCATCTGGTGGCTGGGCCCGCAGTGGACCTGGCGTGAGCATCAGCCGCTGAGTGAACTGGCGATGCGCGTTTCGGCCAGTGTCGTGGTGCTGGTGGTGCCGTTACTGGTCTGGGCGTGGCGGGTGCGTAATCGTTATCGGCGCTTGCAGGTTGAGCGCCGGCATGAGGCGGCGGTGCAAGCCGATCCTTGCCTGCCTTATATCGAGGCGCAGGAGCGGGCACTGGACCGTAGCCTGGGCAATTTGCTCAACAACATGGAGCACCGCCGTTCGCTGTATCAGCTGCCGTGGTACCTGGTGCTGGGCGAGGAAAATGCCGGCAAGACCAGCCTGATCACGCGCTCCAATCAGAGCTTCGCTTTGTCGCATGTGACCAAGGCGGGGGTCAGGGTCGATCAGGAAGAACAACTGGCCTATCCGGTGGATTGGTGGATTGGCGACGAAGCAGTTTTGATCGACCCGCCGGGTGAGTTCCTCAGTCACCCGGATTCACCGGCTGAAAACAGCGAGCAGCGCGGCAAGGTCAAACCGATACTGCCCGCCGGCACTCACCCGCGCCTCTGGTCGCACCTGCTCGGCTGGCTGACGCGCAACCGCAGCCGTCGAGCGTTGAATGGTGTGGTGCTGGTGATCGATGTGCAGGTGTTGTTGGCGCAGCGTCCCGAACAACGCAAGGCTCACGCCAACCTGCTGCGCACTCGATTGTTTGAGCTGACGCGGCAGCTGGGTACGCGCTTGCCGGTATACGTGACGCTAAGCAAGTTCGACCTGCTGGAGGGGTTCGAAGAGTTCTTCGCCCGCTTGTCGCGCAGTGGGCGTGAAGACCTCTTGGGTTTCACTTTCAGTCTGGACGCCGTGGATGATTTTGATGTCTGGCTGGCTGAGCTGACCCGCCAATATCAAACCTTTGTCGCCTGCCTGAGCGAACAGATTTTCGATGGTATGGGTGAATCGCGCACCTTGATCGAACGTGATCGTCTGCTGGCGTTGGCGCGGCAGATGGCCGGACTGCGCCCGGCTCTGTTCAGCTTCCTCAGTGAAATGCTTGGCAGTGATCGATTCACTACGCCGGCGCTGGTTCGCGGGCTGTATTTCTCTTCGGTGTTGCAGCAGGGAACCCTGAGTAATGCCTTCGTCAAAGAGGCAGGGCACGCCTACCGGCTGCCACCACCGCCACCCGAGGTCAAACCTGGCGGTGGTACAGCGATCTACTTTGCCCAGCAACTGTTCCAGCGTGTGATCTACCCCGAAGCGGGTCTGGCGGGCGACAACATCAAGGTGGCCCGTAGCAAACGGCGGCTGCTGATCGCCGGGTTCAGTGTCGCGTCACTGGGGTGTCTGGTGATCATCGGGACCTGGCAGTTGTACTTCAACGTCAACCGTGACAAGGCGGCCAGCGTCTTGGCCAAAAGTCAGGAATTCAGTGGTCGGGATATCGACGCCAAGGTGGATACCACCGGCCGTAACCTGTTGGTGCCGTTGGACCAGATTCGGGATGCGGTGCTGGTGTACGGCGACTACCGCGAGGCCTGGCCGTTGCTGTCGGATATGGGGTTGTATCAGGGCAGGGCAATCGGCCCGCCGGTGGATGAGGCCTATCTCAATCTGCTGTCCAAACGCTTCCTGCCGGCGATTGCCAGCGGTGTACTGGACGCCATCGACACCGCGCCCGCCGGCAGCAATCAGCAACTGGCGGCCTTGCGCGTGTACCGCATGCTCGAAGAGCGGCAGAATCGTCGACCGGCCATTGTCCAAGAGTGGGTTGCCAAGCAGTGGCAGCGCGCCTATCCAGGCCAGGGCCAGTTGCAGGCCGATCTGATGGGGCACCTGGGCTACGCGCTGAAATACGCCGACGCCGACCTGCCGCACTACCGTGAACGCATTGCCCAGGTGCAGCAGCAATTGCGCCAGTTGCCCATGGCCGAACGGGTCTACATGAGCCTGAAACAGGACGCCCTGGAGCGTTTACATCGCCCGCTGGACCTGCGCAATGAGGTCGGCCCGGCGTTCGATATCGTCTACCGCCCGCTCAACTCTGATCAGGAGGGCAGCGGCTTGCAATTGCCGCCGCTGCTCACCGCCAAGGGCTTCAAGGACTATTTCGAGCCCGGCACCGAAGGCATCATCGAACTGGCGATGATCGACCAGTGGGTGCTCGGCGAGCGCCAACGCCTGGACTACTCCGACGAAGACCGTAAAGTGCTGACCCAACGCATCCGCGCTCTCTACAGTGCCGACTACATCGACAGTTGGCGGCGGGCGCTGAATCAATTGGCGGTCACCGACTTCGACGACCTCAGCCACGGCGTGGCGGTACTGGAACAAGTCACTGGCCCGGCCGCACCGCTACGACGCTTGTTGGAAACCCTGCGCGACAACAGCGTGATCTACCCGGCCGTGCCCTTGGCTGAAGGGCAGGCGCCGCTCAAGCTGGACAAGATGCCAGAGGGGCAACAACAGGCCGCAGGGATTCGGCGCGCATTCTCCAGTCTTTCAGAGCTGATCACCGCACGAGGCGAACAGCCGTCCTATTACGAAGAAACCCTGCGCTCGGTCAGCGCCGTCTACGACTACGCCAAAACCGTGCACGACAACCCCGACCCCGGCAAGGCGGCGCTGAAAACCGTACTCAACCGCTTCTCCCTGGACGGTGCTGACCCGATCGCCAATCTGCAACGCGTCGCCGTGGGACTGCCCGAGCCGCTGAATCAGCACGTCAAAAAACTCGCCGACCAGACCTCACAGGTATTGGTCATCGCTGCCCTGCGCGAACTGGAAAAACGCTGGGGCAGTGAGATTTACAGCTTCTACCGCGAGCGGCTGGCGAACCGTTACCCGTTCAAGGCCAGCGGCGAGGACGCCTCGCTGGAAGACTTCGAAGCCTTCTTCGGCCCTCAGGGTCGACTGCAGCAATTCCACGATCAGTACCTGAACGTGTTCCTCAAGGACAACCTCGACGCCCTGTATTCCGACAGCCTCGGCGGCTACCTTGTGCGCAGCGACGTGCTTGAGCAACTGAAAAAAGCCGAGCGCATCCGCGACACCTTTTTCAACCATCGCGGCCACCTGGCCGTACAACTCACCATCGAACCTCTGGCCCTGAGCGCCACTCGCCTGAGCAGCATGCTCAGCGTCGATGGCCAGTTGATCCCCTACCAGCACGGCGCGCCGCAACGCACCGGACTGGTCTGGCCCAACAGCCTGGGCAACAGCAATGGCAGCCAACTGACCCTGGTGCACAGCACTGGCAACACCGCCAGCCTGAGCTATCGCGGGCCGTGGTCGTTGTTCCGGTTGCTCAGTCGCGCGCACCTCAATGGCCGCACCGACACCAGCGTGGATCTGACCTTTGCCGTCGCTGATGGGTTGATGCGTTATCGGATCGGGGCAGAAAAGGCTAACAACCCGATTACCCAGCGCAGTTTTGAAGGGTTTGTGTTGCCCAGGACGTTGTTGGAGGAGCGCCCCGCGCATCGAACCGACGACAGTGTTGCGCAACGCTGAGGCACAAAATCGATCCGCAAAATCGGCGGGTGGCGAGATCAATTCACCATGAATGCAACAGGACGCTTGGCATGACAATCAGGCTACAACTACTGACCGAAGACCCTAAAGAAATCGAGTTGATTCAGCGTTACTGGGCGATGGATGAATCCGGGCAGTTTCTTGAAAAAGTGAATGTACTGAATGAGGTGCTGCAACTGCCTCAGGGCGTCACGATGGCGGCCTTCATACGTGAGCGTTGCAGAGCGTTCGATGAAAATCAGGCGTGTCCTGAATGCGACGAACGGGTCGAAATCCGCAACCGCTCCCAGGTCTGGAAGAGTGCATTACGCTCGACCACGCTCTGCACTCGTTGTCAGGATGAGCGGGATACCTTGGCGAGGGAGGCTGAGAAAGCGAAAGCGGCACAGTTGGAGGCGCGTCTTGCCGAATATCATCGCCAACAAGCCTGTCAGGTTGTGGATTATTCTGCGATCACGGACGCGCAGGCGCTGTTACTGCTAGCACTGGACAATGCGGTCACGCCAAGGCTGACCCAGGCCGGTTTTACGCTGGCTGATTGTCGAGGACTGGCACCTTGGTATCTCGACGACTTTCTCAAGATTCTGAAGGACGCGGGCGTCCTTCTCGAGGACCCCTCGAAGGCAAAGCCAGGAACGTATTACTGGAAAGGGGACGACGTGTGGGTAGTGAGCGATCAGGTGGCGTACGTGCTGATGCCCGGCGCCACTGCTGTGGACGGCGGCGAAGTTATCCGAGTTCTGTCGGAACGGACCTATACGGATGTCGACGGCATTTTCAATCTGTGGCTGGATTACGCCATTGCCGATGTCATGAGATATTTTGGCGACCACTGCAAACGGTACGGCCATGAACTCGCCGAGCAAGAGTGGGACGAGATAAAAAGCACCCTGCGCTCAGCCCTGCACACCTACAGCGTTACTCAACTCTGGTTTGTTGCGTGGAAAGTCGTCAAAGACGCTGCCAGTCTGGCCAGCCACCAATATTACAATCGGGTAAAAGCCGCAGCGACGATTCCCGGAAAGATAAGGCGGTACTTGGAGAAGGCCAAACGGGAGTCGCTCGAGCTCAGATCCTGGAACCGACCGGAACATCAACCGGCAGGTACATTGGGTATGTTGTTTGAAGAGTTGTTCGGCATTGACGAATACACCAGCGGCTTCACAGCGAGCAGACGGATTACCCATGTCACTGGGCAGGAGTGCGCAACCGGTGTCGACGCCGAACTGTGCGCGCCCATACGTGAGTTGATGGTCAATGCGTTGGCGCTGGATGCGGGGACCTCAGTGATGCTCAGGTTCGCAGAATTGATTCGTGCCGGGTATGACGTTGGTTTTGCTATAGCGGAAATCGGCGGCTTTCTGCAGCGAGAGCATCCGGGCGACCATTGCACGTCACTCTCGGAACGATAGACGGCATTGCGATCGGCGCCTTGCATACCCGCGTAATGGTCCTTCAACCCTAGCCATGATTGACTCTTGCGCAGAACCGGCCAACTATCGCTCGCATAACAACGACCGATGGACCCGACCTTGATTGAACGACGTCAATTCAGCGGTGGCATGAAGGGCAAGAACCTTCGCTATCTGAATGAGCAGAACCCCGATAACACCGGCGTGACCCGCACCGGTTTCCTGTTGCTCGAACACTTTTCCCTTCCGGCCTTTACCCAGGCGCTGGACACGGTAGTCACCACCAACCTGTTGCGCCCGGGACTGTTCTCGTCGCGCACTTTCGGCCTTGGCGATGGCGAGGTGATCAGCGATCTGGGCCTGGTCATCCGCCCCGATGCGCGCCTCGATTCTGCTGCACTTCAGGAGCTGGACCTGCTGGTGATATGCGGTGGCTATCGCACTGAATTGCGCGCCAGCGAGGAATTCATCGGCTTGCTCAAGGCTGCGGCGGAGCGGGGCGTGAGCCTGGCCGGTTTGTGGAATGGCTCGTGGTTTCTCGGCCGCGCCGGTTTGCTCGACGGCTATCGCTGCGCGATTCACCCGGAACATCGCCCGGCACTCACTGAGATCGCCAAGAACACCCATGTCAGCAGCGAGCCTTACGTGATCGATCGTGATCGGCTCACCGCGTCGAGCCCGTCCGGGGCCTTCCACATGGCGCTGGACTGGATCAAGGGCTTGCACGGCAAGGCGTTGGTCGAGGGCATCGAAGACATTCTCGCCTTCGAAGAGTCGCGCTACCGGCGCATCAAACCCGATGAAAACATCTGCGTCAGCGCGCCGCTGCGTGAAGTGATCAAGCTGATGGACGCCAACCTCGAAGAACCGTTGGAACTGGAACAGCTGGCCGTATACGCCGGCCGCTCACGGCGTCAGTTGGAGCGCTTGTTCAAGGAACAACTGGGCACCACGCCGCAACGCTATTACCTGGAACTGCGCATCACCGAAGCACGACGCCTGCTGCAACACACCGAACTGCCGCAGGTGGAAGTGCTGGTGGCTTGCGGTTTTGTCTCACCTAGCCATTTCAGCAAGTGCTACAGCTCGTACTTCGGTTATCGGCCTTCGAAGGAGAAGCGGCTGGTTAAATAGATCGACCGGTGCAATCCCCAAAAACCCTCACCCCAGCCCTCTCCCAGAGGGAGAGGGAGCCGACCGAGGTATCTTGCGCTGTACATCGACCTGAAAGATGGATGTCGATTATGGATTCAATACAGCGCTCTCAGGTCGGCGTAAATCTTGAGCATCCCCCAATCAGTTCCCTCTCCCTCCGGGAGAGGGCTAGCGTGAGGGGCTTTTGAGGGCGGGGCTGTCATCTTGCGCTGTACATCGACCTGAAAGATGGATGTCGATTATGGATTCAATACAGCGCTCTCAGGTCGGCGTAAATCTTGAGCATCCCCCAATCAGTTCCCTCTCCCTCCGGGAGAGGGCTAGGGTGAGGGGCTTTTGAGGTCGGGTCTGTCAGAGACTATCCGCATCCATCACAGCCTGCGCAAACGCTTGCGGCGCCTCTTGCGGCAAATTATGCCCGACCCCACCCTCGATCAGCCGGAACTGATATTTCCCGGTAAAGCGCTTGGCATAATCCTCCGGTGCCGGGTGCGGTGCGCCGTTGGCATCGCCCTCTAAAGTAATGGTCGGCACGCTGATCGACGGTGCAGTCGCAAGTTTCTGTTCCTGCGCGGCATATTTCTCTTCGCCCTGTACCAGGCCCAGACGCCAGCGGTAGTTGAACACAGTGATCTCGACGTGATCGGGATTCTGCAACGCCTTGGCACTGCGATCAAAAGTCGCGTCATCAAACTTCCACTGCGGTGAGGCGAGTTGCCAGATCAGTTTGGCGAAGTCGTGGGTGTTCTTGGCATAGCCGGCGCGGCCGCGCTCGGTGGCGAAGTAGAACTGGTACCACCACTGCAACTCGGCTTTGGGCGGCAGTGGATTCTGGCCGGCGGCCTGGTTGCCGATCAGATAGCCGCTGACGGCCACCAGGGCCTTTACGCGCTCAGGCCACAATGCCGCGACGATGTCCGCCGAGCGTGCGCCCCAGTCATAACCACCCAGCACCGCTTGTTTGATTTTCAGCGCGTCCATGAAGTCGATCACGTCGCTGGCCAGCGCCGCTGGCTGGCCGTTGCGCAGGGTGTCTTTGGACAGGAACTGCGTATCGCCATAACCCCTTGCGTACGGCATCAGCACGCGATAACCCTTGGCCGCGAGCAGGGGCGCGACTTCGTCATAGCTGTGAATGTCGTAAGGCCAACCGTGCAGCAGAATCACCACCGGACCATCGGCAGGACCAGTTTCGGCGTAGGCCACGTCGAGTACGCCAGCCTTGATGTGCTTCAGCGCGCCGAAAGGCGAGGGCGCTGAATAGCTGACGGCGGCGGGTTCTGTGGTTTGCGCCTGAGCGCCGCCGACGGCGCCGAACAGTGACAGCGCCAGGACTGACAAGCCGAGCGCGTGGGTGATTTTAGAGGTGTGCAGAGCCTGTTTCATGCTGACGTCTCCTTTGCGAGCCTGTGGCCAAGGGGCTGGATGAACCCTTGAAACCCTGGGTGCATTGGAGCGTGTCGAGGTATCCGCTCTGTGTCGGCAAAGGAGGTTTTTGCAAGGGCGTGTATGGCAGCGGGACGCGTACACACTGTGATACACGGCAACGAAACCGAGTGTTTTCGCGGGAAAATAATAAGTGGCTGTTTTAAAACAAAAAATATTTCGTCTCGGGCTTCCCAAACGAAACGAATGTTGATAAATTGCGCCCCGTTCTCACAGCGATCCTCACGGAGCCGCTGACCAGAGCTACAGGGGCGTCGCCAAGCGGTAAGGCAGCAGGTTTTGATCCTGCCATGCGTTGGTTCGAATCCAGCCGCCCCTGCCATCTACGAAAAAACGCCAACTTCGCAAGAAGTTGGCGTTTTTTTTTGCCTGCGATTTGCCGCGCCAGAGCCAGTCAGCCAGGCGTGCGCGATGCCGGAGCACCGCGCACGCCGCCCACTCAGTGTGGAGCGCGCGGGATGGTTTTCATCAGGTCTTCAGGGCTGATGTGGCCAACCACGCTGCCCGGCTGCGGCAGGTTGAGGATATGGCCCTTCATCTTGCCGATGATGTGCATCTCGCAAGGCTTGCAATCGAACTTCAGCGTCAGCACTTCATCGCCGTGAATCAATTGCATCGGCGCGACCTTGGTGCGCACGCCGGTCACGCCTTTGGCCTGTTTCGGGCACAGGTTGAAGGAGAAACGCAGGCAGTGCTTGGTGATCATTACCGGCACTTCGCCCGGCTCTTCGTGGGCTTCGTACGCCGCGTCGATCAGCTTGACGCCGTGACGGTGGTAGAAGTCGCGGGCCTTCTGGTTGTAGACGTTGGCGAGGAAAGTTAGGTGCGAATCCGGGTACACCGGCGGTGGCGTGGTTTCGGCTTTACGGCCGCCACGCGGATGCGCAGCGACACGCGCCGCAGTAAGGGCTTCAATGACTTCGCGGCGCAGCGACTTGAGCTGCGAATTCGGGATGAAGAACGCCTGTGGCGCATCCAGTTTGATGTCGGTGGCGTGGTACTGGGTGGTGCCGAGCTGGCCGAGCAGGTCGCGCAATTGCTCCAGCGCCTGTTCCGGCTTGTTGGCCACACCGAACGGACCGTTAAGTGTGACGCTGGCGCTGATGCCTTCTTCGCTGGTCGCGGTCACTTCCAGCTGTTCTTCGCGCAGACGGGCGAACCAGCTCAGGGCCACGCGACGTTCCGAAGAGGTTTTCTGCAACGCCTGCTGCCAGTTGTGATCGAGGTTGCGATTCAACGGGTGGCTTGGACGCAGCTTGAACAGACCTTCAGGCATTTCGTTCGGCTCGACGCGGTAGCGATAGCGCTTCACGCCGTCTTCTTCGAACTCACCTTTTGCTTCGGCGATGTTGGCGCGGAAACCGACCACTTCGCGTTTGACCAGCACGTTCAGGCCGTCGCCGTTGGACAGCGGCTCGTGGGTGATGACCTGCATGTCACGCTTGCCGACTTTTTCCACGGTACCGACCGGCAGGCCGGTGAAGGTCGGCGAATCGAAGGCGCCGATGTCGATCTTGCGATCGGTGACGAAATAATCGGTGCTGCCACGGTGGAAGGTCTTTTCCGGATCGGGCAGGAAGAAATGCACGGTGCGCCCGCTGGAAGCGCGGGCCAGGTCCGGGCGGTCTTCCAGCACATCGTCCAGACGCTGGCGGTAATAGGCAGTGATGTTCTTCACATAGCCCATGTCCTTGTAGCGACCTTCGATCTTGAACGAACGCACGCCGGCCTCGACCAGCGCGCGGATGTTGGCGCTCTGGTTGTTGTCTTTCATCGACAGCAGGTGCTTTTCGTAGGCGATCACGCCACCCTTTTCATCTTTCAGGGTGTAGGGCAAGCGGCACGCCTGGGAGCAGTCGCCACGGTTGGCGCTGCGGCCGGTTTGCGCGTGGGAAATATTGCACTGGCCGGAGAAGGCCACGCATAGCGCGCCGTGGATGAAGAACTCGATGGCCGCATCGGTTTCATTGGCGATGGCGCGGATTTCTTGCAGGTTCAGCTCGCGGGCCAGCACCAGCTGCGAGAACCCGGCCTGATCGAGGAACTTCGCTCGCTCCAGGGTGCGGATGTCGGTCTGGGTCGAGGCGTGCAGCTCGATCGGCGGAATATCCAGCTCCATCACGCCCAGGTCCTGGACGATCAGCGCATCGACACCGGCGTCGTACAACTGATGGATCAGCTTGCGCGCCGGCTCCAGTTCGTTGTCGTGCAGGATGGTATTGATGGTGGTGAAAATGCGCGCGTGGTAACGACGGGCGAATTCCACCAGTTCGGCGATTTCGCTGACTTCGTTGCAGGCGTTGTGGCGCGCGCCGAAGCTCGGGCCGCCGATGTACACGGCGTCGGCGCCATGCAGGATGGCCTCGCGGGCAATGGCGACATCGCGAGCAGGGCTGAGCAATTCCAGGTGATGCTTGGGCAAGGACATAGTTTTTTTAGTCAGGCGGTCACGGTCAAGGCGCGCATTCTACCCGTGAAACGCGCGGCGGGCACGTGTGTGCTGCCCGATGGTGGCTGGCGATCGGGTCAGTTCGGTTGACTATTGTGTTGAATGTTCCGGCCCCTTCGCGGGCAAGCCCGCTCCCACAGGGTTTTTTCGCGGTGTACTCGGAATCGCGGCTACACACAAACCATTGTAGGAGTGAGCCTGCTCGCGATAGCGGTGGGTCAGTTAATGAAGGTGTCGACTGACACACCGCTATCGCGAG
>NZ_QETJ01000021.1:0-56254 GCF_003105095.1 Pseudomonas sp. NDM
TTCATTTGAAGATCAAAATCAAAAGATCGCAGCCTCGTTTCACTCGACAGCTCCTACAAGGGATCGTGGCGCTCAGTTGGCCGTTCGCTCATGAATGCTTCCAGTCGCGAACGCAGCCAGCGTTCGGCCGGGTCGCTGTCGACATGGCTGAGCCAGACCATCGACAGGTCCAGCGTCGGCGTCTTGAACGGAAATGGTTCCTGGAACAGCGCCCCGGACGCCGCCATCGCCGCTGCGGTGTAGTCCGGCAGGCTGGCGATCAGGTCGGTGCCCGCCAGCAGCGCCGGCAGCGCGCTGTACTGCGGCACCGACAACACCACCTGGCGCGTCCGGCCCAGCTCCGCCAGCCATTCATCGGCATAGCCACTGACATTGGCCGTGTGCGACACCAGTACATGCGGGCGAGCGCAATATTCGTCGAGAGTCAGCGGCGTATCAGAGGCGTCGGCGCGCAGGATGCTCGGCTGGATATGTCGCAGCAGTTTGCGTTTGGCGTTGGCCGGCAGGCCACGGGTCTGGCTGATGCCGACGGTGATATCGCCAGCCGCGAGAAGATCGGGAATCCGCCAGTAATCGACATGCTGCACGACGAACACCACGTTCGGTGCTTCCTGGCGCAGAGCGCGCAACAGCGGCGGCAGGAGGCCGAATTCGACGTCATCGGACAGGCCGATGCGAAAGGTCATGGTGCTGGTGGCGGGGTCGAAATCGCGGGTCAGGCTCAGCGCCGCCGACAGCGAGTCGAGTGCCGGTTTGAGATGGCGGTAGATATCTTCGGCACGGGCCGTCGGTTCCATGCGATGACCGACGCGGATGAACAGCGGGTCGTTGAGCATCGTGCGCAAACGGTTGAGCGCCGAGCTGATGGTCGGCTGGCCGAGGAACAGCTTCTCCGCCGCGCGGGTCACGTTGCGTTCGAGCATCAGAGTCTCAAACACCACCATCAGGTTGATGTCGGCCTTGCGAAGTTCATTGCGGTTCATCCATTGCCCCTGCTCCCCGGAATAGCGGCAGTGTAGAAAGGCCTTGGGCATTGCGTCCATAAACGTTTCCGAGACAGCGTTGCAGAAACATCCGCGAACGATTGGAAACAAATCCGCGATAGCCAAAAAAACCCTCTGCGCTAGGCTTGCGTCGATGCGCCACACAGGTTGGCGCGCCTATCGATCGCAGGGAGCGAACCGTATGTATTTCGAAATCTACCGACAAACCCGAGGCACCCCGAGCACCGGCAAAGGCCAATGGCGCTGGCGCCTGCGTGCGCGCAACCACGAGACGGTGGCCAGTGGTGAGTCGTACGTGAACAAGGCCGATTGCCTGCATGTGATCAACCTGATCAAAGCCGTACAGGGCGAGACGCCGATCAAGGAGATTTGAGCCAGGCGACCGTCCTTGTTGGAAAGACGGGCCGTTGGTCGCCATTCAGAACGGTTACTTGAATACCCATCCGCTATGCTCATCAAAGGTGCATGTGCTGCGATTGCCGCTGCCATGCACCTGACCGTCCATTGATCCCGCAGAGGTTACGCGCGATGAAATCACTTGCCGCAATCTGCCTTGCAATACTGGCCCTGAGCGCCCAGCCCGGCCACGCGGACACCCTCGATGCATTCGTCGAAGAAGCGGCCCAGCAGAGCCTGTTCCAGAACAACAGCGCACATATCGCGCTGGAAAAGGCCACCCTGCCCGAGGTCAAAGCGTTCGCCAGACAAATGATTGCCGACCATGAGCGTTTCGATAAACAGCTCCGGCAGCTGGGGGAGAGCCAACGCATGGCGGTGCCGACAGAACCTTCAGTAGCCTCGAAAGCCAAGCAACTGCGCCTCGAGTCTCGCGACGATTCCTTCGACCGTATCTACATCGACAGCCAGGCCGAAACCCTCGAGCAAAAACTGATGCTGTTCAAGAAAGAAGCCATGTCGTCGCAAGATCCGCAGCTCAAGGCTTTCGCTCAAGCAGTCTTGCCGGGCATTGAAAAACAGGCGAAAACTGCTCGGGACCTGCAGGAAAAACTCAAACCGTCAGCGGGCGCGCTGAAGTCCGTCAACCCTTGAGCGAACCGCGGAACGATCAAAACTGCAAAAGAATCACACCCACCAATACGGCGATTACCGCAGATACCGCCATCACTTGGGTCGAGGTGAACGCCAGCGCCGCCTCCTTGGAACGGCCGACGAAGCGGCCACGAATCTGATGTAAACCTGGCTGCGCTTCGAACAGGTTGTCCGGGTGCTCGTTGTCCTCAGGTTCACTGGTCTGCTGACCGGTCCAGGCGCTGCGCGCCAGCAAACGATCCAGCAAACCTGGCATGACCGACTGGCCAACGATCGCCTTGATCGTCGACCATCCCAGCCACAACTCTCGCGGCGGGTGTTTGACCACGCTGAAAATCGCTCGCGCTGCCACGTCCGGGTCATGGATCGGCGGCACAGGTTGCGGGCGTCTGGGCAATTTGTTGCGTGCCCAGTCGAACTGCGGCGTGTTGATCGCCGGCAGTTGCACCATGCACACGCGGATACCGCTGCGCTCATGCAGTAACTCGCAGCGCAACGCGTCGGTAAAACCGCGCACGGCGAATTTTGCCCCGCAGTAAGCGGCCTGCAACGGAATGGCGCGATATGCCAGCGCCGAGCCGACCTGAATGATCAGCCCCTTGTTGCGCGGGCGCATCAACGACAGCGCTGCCAACGTGCCGTGGACGGTGCCGAGATAGGTCACCTGGGTGACGCGCTCAATCTCGGCGGCGGACAATTGCTCTATCGGCGAGAGCACTGTGACCATCGCCGCATTGATCCACACCGTCAAAGGCCCGAGCCTGGCTTCCATTTGCTGCGCGGCCTCCTGCACGGCAAGCGCATCGGCAACGTCGACGCTGACGGCAGCCACCTCGACCCCATACATTTCCAGCTCCTGTTGCGTAGCGGCCAATCCTGCGGGATCGCGCGCCAGCAAGCCGATGCTATACCCGCCAGCGGCAAACCGATGCGCCACCGCGCGCCCGACGCCAGCACTGGCGCCGCTTATCACCACCAAAGGTTGCTCCTGCATGAACCGTCCTCGTTGACGCTCAGTCAATCGGCCCGATATTGATCATCAGGTCGTCACCCAGCCCCTGCACCTTGGCCAGCACATCCACCGGCGTTTCGCTGGAAAAATGCACGACATAGCCCATGCCGCTGCCGTCCTCCTCGATCGCGCTGACCCACAGCTCGACCTCGTCGGCGTCCAGCCCCAGCGCCTGGCCGAACTGACGGTTGCGGTGATCGGAATCGGTTTCGTCCATCGGGTAATCGCTCATGACCAACATCTCCTCGGGGATCAGTCCCCTCACTGGTTGCTCAATGGGGTCTTAAGGATGGACGCCTGCCGCGCGACGACAGTTCGTTTTTTTAATCGAGCATCGAGCGCAGCTTGCGCAACAGGTCCACCGGTGCGTAGGGCTTGGCGATCAATTCGAATTCATTGTCAGTCAGCACATCCGGCGTCGACTCGTCCGCGCAGTACCCGGTCGTGAGCAGGATTTTAATGGCCGGATAGCGTTGGCTGACCTCCCGCGCCAGTGCCAGCCCGTTCATCTCGCCAGGCATGACCAGATCGGTGAATACCAGGTCGTATTCGCTACTCTGCAGCACGGCCAGTGCCTCGCTCGCATCTGCAACGAGGTCAGTGTGATAACCCTGTTCAGACAATACAAAGCGCGCCAGTTCAGCGACTTCGGCGCGGTCCTCGACGATCAGGATGCGCTCGGTACCCTTGAGGTTTTCGGCGGCGTAAGGCGCACCAGTTGCCGATGGCTGACTGTCGTCCGCCGGGAAGAACAGGCGCACCGTAGTGCCGAGTCCCGGCGTCGATTCGATTTTGACCACGCCGCCGGATTGCTTGACGAAGCCGTAGACCATCGAAAGCCCGAGACCGGCACCGTTGCCTTCTTCTTTGGTGGTGAAAAAAGGCTCCATCACTTTGTCGAGATCGTCGGCGGCTATGCCCACGCCGTTATCGGCAACCGCGATGCAGACGTAACGCCCCGCCGCCAGTCCGCCCTGATGCGGATCCGTCGGATCCGGTACATCGACGTTGCGGGTCTGCACGGTGACCACAGGTTGCTGCTGGTCAACCAGCGCATCACAGGCGTTGGAGAGCAAATGGTTCAGCGCCATCTCCGCCTGCGCCGGGTCGAGGCGGCAATTCCACAAATCCTCGGCCAACTCGAATTGCGGCTCCGGATCGCAGGATTCCGTTGCCGGCAGCGTTGACCGCTCGAGCAAGGCATTGAGATTGATCACCCGGCCCTCAAGCCGTTGCCGCCGGGAAAACGCCAGCAGATGCTGAGTCAGCAGACGGGCTTTTTCCGCCGCCGCACGGGCGTGACCAGCGCCGACCACGATGCGCTGCGGGTCGATGCTAGGGCGTTTAGCGGTGTGCTGGATCAGCTCGATGTAGCCGATCATCACTTGCAGCAGGTTGTTGAAATCGTGGGCGATGCCACCGGTCAACTGCCCCAGTGCTTCCATGTTCTCGCTGTAACGCAAACCGTCCTCGGCGTCACGGCGTCGGCTGACGTCCATTTGCGAGGCGAAGAAATACACCAGTTGCCCGCGCTCGTTGAATAACGGCGCGATAAACAGCTCGTTCCAGAACGATGAACCGTCCTTGCGATAGTTGAGCACTTCCACGCAGGTTTCGTGGTGATGTCTCAACGCTTGTTTGACCTGTTGCAACACGGCGCGATCGGTCTGCTCGCCTTGCAGAAATCGGCAGTTGCGCCCGAGCACCTCTTCCCGCTCGTAGCCACTGAGTTCAAGAAAGGCATTGTTGGCAAAAATAATGGGATCATCGGCCTGCGCAGGATCGGTGACGATCATGGCCATGCGGCTGACCTGCACCGCCGCGAAGAACACATCTTTGCGCTCTTGCGAAAGGACCGCCACATCGGCTCGGTCGACGATCGGCCTGGAATTTCTAGGCAAGTTGACCTCCGCTGAGTTACTTCCGTTTCGCTGAGACCACCATCACCGATCGGAGTGCCGCGATCGAACGCCGGCAGCGCAGGTGTCCGATGAGTTGCCGCAGACTGTCGAGGGATCCGAAGCGTGTCGCTGATTGTCGAAAGCACACCGAGCACTGCACGCGGTTATCGCGTTCGGCAGCCTGCATAGTCAAATCCGAACCGCCAGGGAGAACCACCGTGGATTTGTTGTTTCTGGGCACGTCAGCCGGCGTGCCGACCCGCCAGCGCAATGTCAGCGCCACGGCATTGATCGCGTCTGCGGGCAAGGGCTGGTACCTGATCGATTGCGGTGAAGGCACCCAGCATCAGGTGTTGCGCACACCGCTGTCGCTCAGTGAGCTGCGGGGGATTTTCATCACTCACGTGCACGCCGATCACTGCCTCGGCCTGCCGGGGTTGCTGGCGAGCACGGGCATGTCGGGGCGCACGCGGCCGCTGGATATTGTGCTGCCGACAGCGCTGCATCCGTGGCTGAAAATGAGCCTTGAGGTGACGCAATCGCACCTGCCCTTTGAGATCAACCTGCACGCCGTGGAAACGCTCACAGAATGGCGCAACGTCAACGTTCAAGTGCAGACCGTCGAGCTGTCCCACCGTGTGCCGTGTAATGGTTATGTATTTACCGAGTCCGATCCGGAGCCGCGTCTGGACGTGCAGCGCCTCGAGGCCGAAGGCATAGAGCGCGGCCCGCTCTGGGGTCAGCTGGCCCATGGTCAGGACGTAGAACACAACGGGCAGTTGTTGCATGCGCGGGATTACTTGCTCAGCTCACGACCTGATCGGCGCATCATTGTCTGCGGCGATAACGATCGCCCGGCACTGCTGGCCGAAGTGGCGCAATCGGCGGATGTGTTGGTGCATGAAGCGACATTCGTGCAAGCAGCGATCGACCGCGCTCGCGCCAGTTACGGCCACAGCAGCGCCGCCGCTGTCGCCGGTTTTGCCGAGTCCGCCGGCGTACGCAACCTGGTGCTGACGCATTTCAGCGCCCGCTATCAGGCCAATCCGGCTGTGAGTCCGTCGATCGAAGATGTGCGTAGTGAAGCGGCGTCGCTGTATCACGGCCAGCTGATTCTGGCGCGTGACCTGCGGCGTTATCACCTGGATCGGTCGGGGCATTTGCAGCCGGTGGCGACTGAGCGCAAACCGCTGCAGGTCGCGCCATAATCCGCTACCGCGTCCGCCCGGTTGACAGGCGGACGCTGGCACGCGAGCTTACTTCTTGGCTTCCTTGTCCGGATCCGCCGAGCGTTCGAGAAACGCTTCGGTCAGTTGCGGCAGATGCTTGAGCAGCCATTCGGACATGGCCACTTCCTGCGGCAGAATCTTTTCGCAGGCCTTCTGTGTCTGCTTGTCCCCCGCCGCTTTCGCCGCTGCAATAAGCACGGTGTAACTGGCGATTTCCATGTTTTCGAATACATAACCGGCCATGGCGCCCTTGATCACCTCGTCGCTCATCAAGGAGCCGCCGACGGCCTGACCGAACGCCATCAGCTTGCCGCCCAGGTCTTTGATCGTCGACGAATCACCGCCCAGGCGTTGCAGGCATTCGTCGATGAGTTTCTGCTGGCCGAGGGTTTCTTCGATGTGCTGATCAATGCGCGCCTTGAGCTTCGGGTAATGCTCCAGACGCTTGGACTGCGCCTTGAGCATCTGCTCGGCCTGTTGCTCCATGGCGTGGGCGTCACGCAGCCAGTCGAGCAGATTTTCCTGTGGAGTAGCCATTGTCGAGTCCTCTTCTTGATGATTTCCCAATGATCAACCGGGGCGCGCCGTCGCATGTCAGGCGCGCCCCACGTGCCTCACAACCCAGGCTTGGCTTGCGCGCCGGAGCCCAGATCCGCTCCAGTGACCGGCTCGCTGTTGGGGTCGGACATGGTGCGCATCTTCATGTTTTCCAGCAGCGCTTCGTCGGCGCTGTCCAGTTGCACGGTGGCCAGACCATCGCCGCCGTCGACTGCTGGCGTCGGGTCTTCGACAAACTCCCAATCGTCTCCCTGGTTCCAGGGACCGCGCATGCTTTCGGTGCCTTGCGACATGTTGAAGTACACGTTGGTGAACTCCGGCATGCCCGGCAGCTTGCCTTGCGGGAAGTTGGGCTGAATCGAGTGCAGGGCTTTTTCGAACGACAACTGGTGGGCGATCTCGCGGGTCATCAGAAAGCCGAGCGCCTCTTTCACGCCGGGGTCATCGGTCACGTTCATCAAGCGCTCATAGACGATCTTCGCCCGTGCTTCGGCGGCGATATTGGAGCGCATGTCAGCGGTGGGCTCGCCGATGGTATCGACGTACGCCGCCGTCCATGGCACACCTGCCGAGTTGGTCAACGGCGAACCGGCACCATAGAGCAGGCTGGTGATGTGCGAGTCATTGCCGTTGCCATTGAGCGAACGATACAGCTCGCCCTCCTGCTCGACGCCTTCGGCCATCCGGCCTTTTGCGCCTTTGTTGAGCATGACGATGATCGAGCCAATGATCTCCAGGTGACTGAGTTCTTCAGTGGCGATGTCCATCAGCAGGTCTTTGCGTCCCGGATCTTCCTCGGCCAGGGCTTGAGTGAAATAGCGCGAAGCCGCCGCCAGTTCACCTTGTGCGCCGCCAAATTGCTCGAGCAACAGATTGGCCAGCCCCGGATTGGGCTCGGCAACACGAACGGTGTATTGAAGTCGCTTGTTATGTAGAAACATGACAAATCTCCTCAGTCGGATAAGCGTGGCAAGTCGTCGGGTGAAAGCCTGCCTACCCTTTTGTGAAGCATTGTCTTTGCGGAAATTTCAAAAAAATTGCGGTAACAGGACAAATGGTTTGAACCGTATGGGCAAGTGAAACGGCGGCTTGCCGCTGGTACGACTCGCACTTGGTTAAATGGAACCAATGACAAAAGATCGGGTTGTCCGCCCGCGAGTTCGAGCTGGCCGGGCCTGCCTGGGTCAACGCAGCAAATGCACCAGCAACCCGATCAGCGCACAGCCCAGCAGCACCTGAATCACCCCGCGCTTGAAGCGAAACAGCGCAATGGCCGCGGCAATGGCAATCAATGCCGACGGCCAATCCAGGCTGCCGTTGAAGCCCTGCGGCCAGAGCACGTGGTAGCCGAAGAAACACGCCAGATTGAGAATCACGCCAACCACCGCGGCGGTGATCGCGGTCAGCGGTGCAGTGAATTTGAGTTCATCGTGGGTCGACTCCACCAACGGACCGCCGGCGAGGATGAACAGAAATGAGGGCAGAAAGGTGAACCACGTCACCAGCGCAGCGGCGACCGCGCCGGCGAGAAACACCTGATCGGCGCCAAACACCTGCGACACATAAGCCCCGACAAACCCGACAAACGCCACTACCATGATCAGCGGTCCGGGGGTGGTTTCGCCCAGTGCCAGCCCATCGATCATCTGCGTCGGGGTCAGCCAGCCGTAGTGACCGACTGCGCCCTGATAGACATAGGGCAGCACCGCATACGCCCCGCCAAAGGTAAGCAGCGCAGCTTTGGTGAAGAACCAGCTCATCTGCGTCAGCGTGCCATGCCAGCCGAACAGCGCAGTCAACACGCCCATCGGCAATGCCCATAGCGCGGCGCCGATCACGGCGAGCATCGCCAGTTTCGTCCAACTGAAGCGGGCATGTGCTGGCGATGGCGTGTCGTCATCGATCAATGCCGGGCCGAAAGACTTGTTCGCCGCGCTATGCCCGCCGACCCTGAACTTCTCAGGCGCCAGTCGACCGCCGAAGTAGCCGATCACCGCCGCGCCCAGCACGATCAGCGGGAACGGCACATTGAGCGCAAAGATCGCGGTAAACGACGCCGCCGCAATCGCCCACAGCCAATTATTCTTCAGCGCCCGCGAACCGATGCGATGCGCCGCCTGCACAACAATGGCCGTTACCGCAGGCTTGATCCCATAAAACAAACCGGCCACCACCGGTACTTCACCGAAAGCGATGTACAGCCATGACAGGAAAATCAGGATGAACAGCGAAGGCAACACGAAGAACGCACCGGCCACCACCCCGCCCCAACTTCGATGCATCAGCCAGCCGATGTAGGTTGCCAATTGCTGCGCCTCCGGCCCGGGCAGCAACATGCAGTAGTTCAACGCGTGCAGAAAACGCCGCTCGGAAATCCAGCGCCGCCGCTCGACCAACTCCTGGTGCATGATCGAAATCTGCCCGGCCGGCCCGCCGAAACTGATAAACCCCAGCTTCAACCAGAACCAGAACGCCTCGCGCAAACTCACGGCCTGCGGCTTCACCTCGCCACCACCCGCCAACGGCTGAACTTCACTCATCGAGCTGTCCTTTAGTGCAGTCGGCAGGTTGTACCCGAAAAGCGCAACGAACAAAACGCCAGAAACGAAAAAGCCCCCGTAATCAGCAATGATTACGGGGGCTTTGTCTTGTTCAATAATGGCGGAGAGATAGGGATTCGAACCCTAGGTACCGGTGAAGGTACAACGGATTTCGAATCCGTCCCATTCGGCCACTCTGGCATCTCTCCAACGGCGCGCATCATAACAACACTTTCGTTGGTTGCGAACCCCCCAAACGAAATTTTTTCCGTGCTATCAGATGCTTGCGTCGATTAAAGCGGTACGCCCAGACGAGCGGCGACTTCTTCGTAGGCTTCGATGACGTCACCGAGGCCCTGGCGGAAGCGGTCCTTGTCCATCTTCTTCTTGGTGTCCTTGTCCCACAGACGGCAGCCGTCCGGGCTGAACTCGTCGCCGAGGACGATGGAGCCGTCGCTGAACACGCCGAATTCAAGCTTGAAGTCGACCAGCAGCAGGCCGGCGTCGTCGAACAGTTTGCTCAGGACTTCGTTGACCTTGAGCGACAGTTCCTTCATGCGCGCCAGTTGCTCGGCGGTGCCCCAGCCGAACGCCACGACGTGGGATTCGTTGATGAACGGGTCGCCTTTGGCGTCGTCCTTGAGGAACAGTTCGAAGGTGTACGGGTTGAGCTTCATGCCCTCCTCGACGCCCAGACGCTTGACCAGGCTGCCGGCAGCGTAGTTACGCACGACGCATTCGACCGGGATCATGTCGAGCTTCTTCACCAGGCATTCGTTGTCGCCCAGCAGTTTGTCGAACTGGGTCGGTACGCCGGCCGCTTCGAGCTTCTGCATGATGAAGGCGTTGAACTTGTTGTTCACCATACCTTTGCGATCAAGCTGTTCGATGCGCTTGCCGTCGAACGCCGAAGTGTCGTTGCGAAACAGCAGGATCAAGCGGTCAGCGTCGTCGGTCTTGTAAACCGATTTGGCTTTGCCGCGGTAGAGTTCTTCACGTTTTTCCATGATGGGCTCCGCTTGCTAAGTAGGTGGGCTAGGCGATGTGGCGCCAGTCGAGCCCTGAATCTTGATCGGCCAGTTGCAGCCAGTCCGGGTCGCACCCGAGGGTGTCGACAAAACATTGCCGGGCCAGCTGCGGCAGGTTGTTCTTGCTGCTCAGATGGGCCAGGACCAGGTGTTGCAAGCCCTGCCAGCCCAACTCGGCCACCAGGAATGCCGCCTGATGGTTGTTCAGATGTCCGCGTTCGCCGCCCACCCGCTGCTTGAGAAAGTACGGGTAGTGACCACGGGCGAGCATGTCGCGGCAATGGTTCGACTCGATCATCAATGCATCGAGGTCCCGGTAGCCATCCAGCACCCGCTCACAGAACGATCCCAGGTCGGTCAGCAGGCCGAAGCGCCGCTGTTCCTGATCGCTGAAGACGTACTGGGTCGGCTCCTGCGCGTCATGGGCCACGGCAATGACCCCGACGTTCAGTGCGCCGATCTGCATCTGCTCGCCGCCGGCCAGAAAGCCTGCCGGTTCAAGCGGTTTGCGCATCCCGCGCAGCGTGCCGCGACTGAGGTACACCGGCAGATTGTAGCGCCGAGACAGCAGACCCACGCCATGCACGTGGTCGGCATGTTCGTGGGTCACGAGTATCGCGCTCAGTTGCGCCGGGTGCACACCCAGGCGCAACAGACGTCTTTCGGTTTCCCGCAGGGAAAAACCACAATCCACCAGCACGTACGTATCGGCACTGGCGATCAGCGTGCCGTTCCCTTGGCTACCGCTGCCGAGAACGGCAAAACGCATATCGGATCAGCCCAGGTTGTCCTGAATCACGCTCAGCACTTTACGCGCGACATCGGCCGGCGCGACGGTGTTGATGTTCTTTTCGACGGTGACCTGGATGTTCTCGCCCACCTTGCTCAGGCGAACCTGATAACGCTCGGCGCGGGCTTCGACTTCTTCCTTGCTCGGCGCGCTGCCGAACAGGCCGCTGAAGAAGCCAGGCTTGTCGTCTTTGTTCTCGGCTTTTTCGGCCAGGTTGATGTAGTACAGGCCCAGGCTGCGGTTGATGTCTTCAACGCGCCATTCGCCCTGTTCCAGCGCACGGCCGACGCTCGACCAGGCGCGGTCCAGATCGGTACCGACGTTCAACACCGGATTGCCGCTGCCGTCTTCGCTGAGGCTGACGCGGCTCGGCGCATCGAAATCACGCGAGGCCAGCATCGACACCGAACCACCCTTCTCGGAGGTGCGGCTCATGCTCGCGAGCATGTCGTCGACCAGCGCAGCGTCCAGGCCAGTGTTGACCGAACGGTTGGTGAAAGCCACGTCGGCCGTGCTGCCGGCAGGACGCTCGGCGCTGACCACGTAGATTTCACTGGTGTTGCGCTGCACGCCCGGCTCGATGCGCACGCGCACGCGGGTTTCGCTGTCGCTGGCGATACCGGCCGCGCTCAGGCGCTTGGCCATCGAAGCGGACAGTTCGTCGGAGTGCTGCCAGGTGGTAGTGAACTCACCGGTTTGCGGACGCTGTTCATCCAGACGGAAACCGTTGTCCTGGAAGAACTGCAGCGCCACTGGCCAGACTTCGGCCGGTGGATGCTGAGCCACGACCCAGCGCGAATCACCGCTTTTCTGCAGCGAGTAATCGGTGGCATCGGCAACCGCCGAAAGCGGCTGAGGGCGCGGAACCACGTATTCGCCCGTCGCGGTGTCGTCGGCCACGTTGCGCGGGATCGGCAACAGCGGATCGAGACGCTTGGCAGTGCTCACATCCGGTGGCAATTGCATCGGTGCAGTCTGTTGCGCTTGCAGGTAATCGCTTCCACGGTCGCGGAAATAACCTTCCGGCCCCCAGACCCATCCGCAGCCACTGGTGCTGGAGATAATCAAGGCAAGTGCGGAAAGTCCGGCCATTCGCTTCATGCGTTGTACTTCCTCAATTAAACCAGGACGCTGCACTGGCGCAGGGCCGAGCGCAGCGTTTCATGACAAGGAGTGCTCAGCCAGGTCAGTGGCAGGCGGATGCCTTCGTGCATCAGGCCCATTTCGACCAAAGCCCACTTCACCGGAATCGGGTTGGCTTCGATGAACAGGTCCTTGTGCAGCGGCATCAGTTTTTCGTTGATTGCGCGTGCGGTGTCAGCGTCGCCTTTCAGCGCGGCCTCGCACAGGTCAGCCATTTCGCGCGGGGCGACGTTGGCGGTGACCGAGATGTTGCCCTTACCGCCGAGCAGGATCAGCTCGACTGCGGTCGGATCATCGCCGGACAACACGATGAAATCCTTGCTCACGCCATCGATGATCGCCTTGGCGCGTTTCAGATCGCCGGTGGCTTCCTTGATGCCGATGATGTTCGGCACGCTGGACAGGCGAATCACGGTCTCGGCCTGCATGTCGCAGGAGGTGCGGCCGGGAACGTTGTAGAGAATCTGCGGAATGTCGACCGCTTCAGCGATGTGCTTGAAGTGCTGGTACAGACCTTCCTGGGTCGGCTTGTTGTAATAAGGAACCACCAGCAGGCAGGCATCGGCGCCGGCGGCCTTGGCGTTGCGGGTCAGTTCGACGGCTTCGCGGGTCGAGTTGGCGCCGGTGCCGGCGATGACCGGAATGCGCCCGGCAACCTGTTTGACCACGGCTTTGATGACGGCGATGTGCTCTTCTACATCAAGGGTGGCCGACTCGCCGGTAGTCCCGACGGCGACGATGGCATGGGTGCCGTTCTTGAGGTGGAAGTCCACGAGTTTGCTGAGGCTGTCCCAGTCAAGACGCCCTTGTGCATCCATGGGAGTGACCAGTGCCACCATACTGCCCGCAATCATGAAACCGCTCCTGCCGGAAAAAGAGAGCGGTAATGGTACTGGCGCCAAGATGCTTGCACAAGCGAAGTACTGCGCCGCCGCCATTCCCCTTGGCGCCGCTTTTCGCTACCCTTCAGACTTTGATCGGTACAGATCAGCTTGTACGCCGGGTTCCAGCCTCCCTTTTCGGCCTCCCAGGCCCCGTTCCTGCGTCGCATCGACGCGCTCCCGCACAGTGGAGCGAGCCGCGAGCGCAGGCCGGGTCTCTTATTACGGACCGCCAGAACAGGCACTCCCGACCAGCAACGCCCGTCAACCTACCGACCGCTCATCGCTTTAGGAATGCTGCATGTCCACCCCCACAGTTCGCGAACAATTCCTTGTCATCAGTGCCCTCGGCGCCAACCCCATGGAGCTGACCAACGTCCTGTGCCGCGCCAGCCATGAAAACCGCTGCGCCGTCGTCACCTCCCGCCTGACCCGCCACGGCGAGTGCAGCGCCCTGGTGCTGGAAGTTTCCGGTAGCTGGGACGCCCTGGCGCGCCTCGAAGGCAGCCTGCCGCTGCTGGCCAAGCGTCATGCGTTCACCGTCAACGTGGTGCGCAGCGCGGCGCTGGAAAATCGTCCGCAGGCCCTGCCTTACGTGGCCTACGTCAGCTCGGCCTATCGCCCGGACATCATCAATGAGCTGTGCCAGTTCTTCATGGACCACAACGTCGAACTGGAAAACCTCACCTGCGACACCTACCAGGCGCCCCAGACCGGCGGCACCATGCTCAACGCCACGTTCACCGTGACTCTGCCGGCCGGCACCCAGATCAGTTGGCTGCGCGATCAGTTCCTCGACTTCGCCGACGCAATGAACCTGGATGCCCTGATCGAGCCCTGGCGCCCACAAAACCCAATGTAAGGAAGCTTTCATGGCCGTTGTCATCGACCAACCGGTTGCGGATTTCACCGCGCCTGCGACCAGCGGGCAGACCGTCAGCCTGTCCGAACTCAAGGGCAAGCAAGTGGTGATCTACTTCTACCCGAAGGACAGCACCCCGGGCTGCACCACTCAGGGTCAGGGCTTTCGTGATCAATATGCGGCTTTCAAGGCTGCCAACACCGAAGTCTTCGGCATTTCCCGCGATAGCTTGAAGTCGCACGAAAACTTCAAAGGCAAGCAGCAATTCCCCTTCGAGCTGATCAGCGACAAGGACGAGGCGGTTTGCCAGTTGTTCGACGTGATCAAGCTGAAGAAGCTGTATGGCAAGGAATACCTGGGCGTTGATCGCAGCACATTCCTGATTGATAAGGACGGCGTGCTGCGTCAGGAATGGCGTGGTGTGAAAGTGCCGGGGCATGTTGATGCCGTGCTGGCGGCAGCTGAAGCTCTGAATAAAGCCTGATGTTTCTGTTGCGTCTTTGAAGACGCCTTCGCGAGCAAGCTCGCTCCCACAGTTGGAATGCCATCAACTGTGGGAGCGAGCCCGCTCGCAAATAGCCTCTCTGCAAAATCCGGATCAACCGCTAAAGCAACGGCGCCACCACCGGTTCCTTGCGCGGCCATGCATCCAGCACAGCCTTGAACAGCGTCGCCAGCGGGATCGCAAAGAACACACCCCAGAATCCCCACAACCCGCCAAACAACAACACCGCACAGATAATCGCCACCGGATGCAGGTTGACCGCTTCCGAGAACAACAGCGGCACCAGCACGTTGCCGTCCAGCGTCTGAATGATTCCGTAGACCGCCATCAGATAAATGAACTGATCGCTCCAGCCCCACTGGAACAGCGCAATCAGCAGCACCGGCACGGTCACCACTACGGCGCCGACATACGGCACCACCACCGACAAGCCGACCAGCAACGCCAGCAGTGCCGCATAGTTCAGACCCAGGGCGATAAAAGCGATGTAGGTCACGCCGCCGCAAATCACGATCTCGATGCCTTTACCACGGATGTAATTGGCGATCTGCCGGTTCATTTCCTGCGCTACGCGGGTGATCAACGCGCGCTCGCGGGGCAGATAGCCGCGCACCCACTCGCCGATCATCGCCCGATCCTTCAGGAAGAAAAACACCAGAATCGGCACCAGCACCAGGTAGATCATGATGTTCACCAGCAGCGGCAAACTCGACAGCGAGAACGTCAGCGCCCACTGGCCGAACTTGCCGATCTCGCCCCGCGCCGCTTCGATCGCTTGCAAGACTTGCTCGTCGGACACCAGATGCGGATAGCGCTCCGGCAATAGAAGCAGCAACGACTGCCACTTGGCGAGCATGCCTGGCAGTTCGTTGAACAGCGTGATCAACTGGTGCCACAACAGCGGCAGAACCACGACGATAAACAGCATCAGCGCGCCCATGAACAGCGCGAACACCAGCCCCACCGCCACGCCGCCGGGCACGCGCAGCCGCTCGAGTGTCACCACCAGGCCTTGCATCAGATACGCCAGCACCATGCCGGCGAGCACCGGGGCGAGCATGCCACCGAGGGTGAGCACGGCGGTGAAGGCGAGAACCAGCAGCACCGCCAGTACCACGGCTTCTTCATCGGAGAAGTAGCGCTGAATCCAGTCGCGTAACACTTTGAACATCAATAATCCCTTCGATTGTTAACGCGGTCGCTTCAGGCTTTCTTCAACCAGTAACGGTAGATTCCGGCCTCGTCCTCTTCACGCAGCAGCGCATGACCGGCCAGTTTGGCAAAGGTACGGAAGTCGCGCTGCGAACCGGCGTCCGTGGCGATCACCTTGAGCACGGCACCACTTGGCAGTTTATTGAGTTCCATTTTTGCCTTGAGCAACGGCAACGGACAGTTCAGGCCACTGGCGTCCAGTTCCACGTCATGGGCTACAGCGTCAGTCATTGCGTCACTCCGTTCGGGTTATCGAGCTGCCTAGAATATCTGGTCGCGGCTTCGGTGTCCGGCTACAGTAAGGTCTTTGTCCTTCAAGGCTTTGTGCATGACTTTTCTGCGCCCTACCCTGCTGACGCTCGCTTGCCTGCTCGCCTCACCAGGCTTTGCCGACGATCTGCCGTCACTTGGCGACGCCAGTTCTGCCATCGTCTCGCCGCAACAGGAATACCAGCTCGGCCGCGCCTGGCTGGCCATGCTGCGCAGTCAGGTTTCCCAGCTCAACGATCCACAGCTCAAGGATTACGTTGAATCCAGCGTGTACAAGCTCGTCGAGACCAGCCAGGTCTCCGACCGACGCCTGGAATTCATCCTGATCAACAGCCCGCAACTCAACGCCTTTGCAGCACCGGGCGGCGTTGTCGGGGTCAATGGCGGCCTGTTCCTCAACGCCCAGACCGAAGGCGAATACGCCTCGGTGCTCGCTCACGAATTGGCGCACTTGTCGCAACGTCACTTTGCTCGCGGAGTGGAAGCCTCACAACGCATGCAGGTGCCGATGATGGCCGCGCTGCTGGCCGGCATTGTCATTGCGGCGGCCGGTGGTGGGGATGCCGGCATCGCTACCATCGCCGGCACCCAAGCAGCGGCGTTGCAGGAACAACGGCGCTTCTCGCGGCAGAATGAACAGGAAGCCGACCGCATCGGCATTCTCAACCTGGAGAAGGCAGGTTACGACCCGCGCTCGATGCCGACCATGTTCGAACGCCTGATGCGCCAGTACCGCTTCGACGCCAAGCCGCCGGAATTCCTGCTGACTCACCCGGTTACCGAATCGCGGATCGCCGACACCCGCAACCGCGCCGAACAGGCGAAACCGGGCGGCATCGAAGACAGCATGCGCTACCAGTTGATCCGCGCGCGGGTGCAGTTGATCTACGAGGAAACCCCGGGCCTGGGTGCCAAGCGGTTCCGCGCCCTGCTCGATGAGAATCCGAAAAACGATGTCGCCCGTTACGGCCTGGCCATCGCCCAGATCAAGGGAGGCCAACTCAACGAAGCACGGGAGAACCTCAAGCAGTTGTTGACCAAATCGCCGAACGAGATCATCTACAACCTCGCGCAGGTCGATCTGGACATCACCAACAATCGTCTGCCCGATGCGCAGTCGCGAGTCGACCGCATGCTCACGCAATACCCGGGCAACTATCCGCTGAACCAGGTGCGCGTCGATCTGCTGCTGAAACAGAATCGCGCCGCCGATGCCGAGAAGGCGCTCGACAGTCTGCTCAAGTCACGCCCGGATGATCCGGACGTCTGGTATCAGGTTGCCGAAACCCGCGGCCTGTCGGGCAACATCATCGGCCTGCATCAGGCGCGGGCCGAATACTTTGCGCTGGTCGGCGACTATCGGCAGGCCATTCAGCAACTGGACTTCGCCAAGCGCAAGGCCGGCAGCAACTTCCCGCTGTCCTCGCGCATCGATGCCCGCCAGCGCGAGCTGATGGAGCAGGAGCGCATGGTCAAGGACATGATGGGCTGAGTCTTCCCGCAAGACATAAAGTGCAGACACAAAAAAACCGCCTATTTCGAGGCGGTTTCTTTTTACCCTGTTGCGGGCTTATTCAGCCAGTTTGAAGGTGATGAAGCTGGCACGACCCTGACGCAGTACGCGCATCGACACCGACCGGTTCTTCGGCAACGCCTTGGCGATGTCGGTGAACTCCTTCGCCGAGCCAATGGCCTGGTTGTTCAGGTGGGTGATCACGTCACCCGGCTGCAGACCGATCAGGGCCGCAGGACCGTCCTGCACTTCCTTGATTACCACACCACCTTTGAGGTCGTAGGTTTTCTTCTGCTCAGCGGTCAATTCGCCGACCGCAACACCGAGGCGGTTACTGCTGCTTTCAGCGCCGGACTTCGGCAACGCGTTCAGCTCTTTGTCTTCGTCCGGGATCGCGCCGACAGTCAACTCGACGTTCTTGCGCTTGCCTTCACGAATCACTTCCAGATTGGCCTTGGCGCCAGCCTTCAGCGCGCCGACCAGATGCGGCAGATCAGCCGACATGACGATCGGCTGACCGTTCATGCTCAGGATCACGTCGCCAACCTGCAGGCCGCCCTTGGCCGCAGGGCCGTCATCCTGGATCTGCGCAACGAGGGCGCCGGCCGGCTTGTCCAGACCGAACGACTCGGCCAGATCCTTGTTCACTTCCTGAATGACCACGCCCAGCCAGCCGCGGCTGACTTTGCCACCACTCTTGAGCTGGTTGGAAACGTCCATCGCCACGTCGATCGGGATCGCGAACGACACACCCATGAATCCGCCGGAGCGGGTGTAGATCTGCGAGTTGATGCCGACCACTTCACCGTTCAGGTTGAACAGCGGACCACCGGAGTTGCCCGGGTTGATCGGCACGTCGGTCTGAATGAATGGCACATAGTTTTCGTTCGGCAGGCTGCGACCGACGGCGCTGACAATGCCTTGGGTCACGGTGTGGTCAAAGCCGAACGGCGAACCGATCGCGACGACCCACTGGCCGGCCTTCAGGTCCTGGGATTTGCCGAGCTTGAGCACCGGCAGATCCTTGCCTTCGATTTTCAGCAATGCCACGTCGGAACGTGGATCGGTGCCGATCAGCTTGGCCTTCATCTCACTGCGGTCAGCCAGACGGACGAGGATTTCGTCGGCATCGGCGATCACGTGGTTGTTGGTGAGAATGTAGCCATCCGGCGAAATGATGAAACCCGAGCCCAGCGATTGCGCTTCACGCTGGCGCCCGTCGCCACGTGGCGAGCGCTGCTGAGGCGGCATGCCGCGCTCGAAGAATTCGCGCAACATCGGTGGCAGGCCTTCCAGATCTGGCATCTGCTGATTGACGCGGCGGTCCGGCAGTTTCTGCGTGGTACTGATGTTCACCACCGCTGGCGAAGCTTGTTCGACCAACTGGGTGAAATCAGGCAGATCGGCCGCTTGCGCAGCAGGCACCGCCTGACCGAGCAACAGCACAGTGGCGAAGATGGAAAGGTAAGACTTCAAACTAGGTATCGACATACAGCTCCCGTTACGACGAGCAGGGTTAAGCGATATGGAGCAAAGGAACACCGGAAACCACAGACCGGCATTTTTGTTCCGGGAACAACAAACAAGGCCAGAGCCGTGAGGCTCTGACCTATAAAAAATTTTCAGGGGTTTTGCAAATGAAAATGCTCAGCAAACATTTCGACGTCTCGACGACGAAGTGGAAATGACTGAAATCAGCTCACTGCTTGCTGGTCGCAGCGCCATCGTTGTTACGCATCGATAGAGCGATTCGTTCGGCAGTACCAATGGGGATTTCGCCCACCACCGTGACCATCATTTCACCTTGCGGCGTGGTCAGGCGACGCGATACCGCGACGGTCGGACCCAACTGAGTGCGGGTGTCGGTGACGGTTGCACCGTTCAACGGCTCAAGAAACACCGAGAACCGCGCCAGGCCATCGTCGTACATCAGGCTGCTGACCTGGGTCTTGGTCTGCGCATCCTTGTGCGAACTGCTGCTGGTCAGCTCGAAGCCTGGCGGCAGCCAGTCCGAACGCCAGTTCTGCACGGTCTTCGCTGCGGAAGCCTTGTCATTGCCGATATTGATCGGCTTGCAATCGGCGTCTGCCAGCAATTCTTTGTCAGAAGGGATTTCATCAGTGTCGAGACTGGTGAACTGGAAACGTTCGAGCAACTGACCTTTATCGTTCAACAGCAACGACTTGAGCGGCAGCGCGGTTTTCTTGTCCAGATGCAGTTCGAAACCGTAACGGTGCTGATCACGAGGGGTCAGCGACACGATCACCGCGTCACGGCCGGCAACGCGCGACTTGCCGATAACCGCTAGGTCATACCAGTTCTTCAGCTTTTTGGGATCCAGCGCACGGGCGGCAGCGTTGGGTGAATCACCCAATCCCGCAATCAGGGTGCCGCTGACGCATTGAGTACGGCCATCAATGCGCACGACTTCCTGAGCCGAGCCGTCGAGCTGCAACAGCCGCTCGCGGACCTGACCATTCTGGACACGATGCCAGATGTTGTGCGTGGAAAAACTGCCGTTGCGCTCGTAAACGAAAGTACCGTTGAAGCTTTGCTGCTGCTCGGCCTGGCCCAGACGGGTCAACCAGTCCTGGGCCTCATCAGCGTGGGCTGGAACAACGAACCAGCCACTGAGCAGAAGCGAAAGTAGAGGGATGGCGCGCATGATCCTCCTTAACGGTTTTCCAGGCTTGCAGCACGTGCGTATGGCAGCGCGCTTTCAGTTCCCTTGAGTGCAGCCTGCTGAGCGTGCTGACGCAGATAGCCTGGCAGACGCTGATCATGCCAGCCTGGCTGACCTTGCAGAACGCCATTGGCCATCGGGCCAGTCGCTTCCGAGCTTTCGCTGTAACCAGCCAGAACTGCCGGACCCTTGACCTGTGGAGTGGCCAGAGTTGGCTGGTTCGACTGCTGCGCCAATTCGACGCCAGCGATTTCGTCCTGGTTGTACAGGCGAACACCGGCCAGTACGGCCACGGTCACCGAAGCGGCAACAGCGAGGCGACCCAGGTTACGCCATGGGCTGCGGGATACTTTGGCCGGAGCCGTTTCGTCTTCCAGCGCAGCAGACACTGCCGCAGCGATATCCAGACGCGGAAGCAGCAGATCCTTGTGCATGGCTGCCCGAGCGATCTGGTAACGAGCCCAGGTCTCACGGGTATCAACATCATCCAGTGCGCTGAGCACTCGACGCAATTCCAGTTCGTCCGCTTCGTTATCCATCACTGCGGACAGCGATTCCTGCAGGGCTTCACGACTCATGGCGTTCCTCTCTTGGCTGTCGCCGCTGTCTCAGTTTTCCTGCAACAACGGTTGCAGGGCTTTGTCGATGGCCTCCCGAGCGCGGAAAATCCGGGAGCGCACGGTACCCACCGGACACTGCATGACGCTCGCAATGTCCTCGTAACTCAGACCATCGAATTCACGTAAAGTTAAAGCCGTACGCAAATCCTCTGGCAGTTGCTGGATGGTCCGATGGACAGTGCCTTCGATCTCATCCCGCAGCAACGCACGTTCTGGTGATTCGAGATCCTTGAGGCCGTGATCGCCATCGTAGAACTCTGCATCCTCCGAACTTACATCGCTATCCGGCGGCCGACGGCCGCGGGAAACCAGGTAGTTCTTCGCCGTGTTAATGGCAATACGGTACAGCCACGTATAAAACGCACTGTCACCGCGGAAATTTCCAAGTGCCCGATACGCCTTGATAAAGGCTTCCTGAGCAACGTCCTGGGCTTCATGGGTGTCGTGCACAAAACGCACGATCAACCCGAGAATTTTGTGCTGATATTTCAGCACCAGCAGATCGAAAGCTCGCTTGTCGCCACGCTGAACGCGTTCGACCAGCTGCTGATCCTCTTCCTGGGTTAGCATGAACACTCCTCGATAAGCCCGGAGGAGACTTGCATTACTAAACGACCAGACTTGCAAACATAGACTCGGGCTTTTCGCAAAAGTTCTCCCCCTCCAAGCAAGTTTCCTGCGGGCTCTGATTTGGCACGCACGAAAAACGCAGCGCGGGATAAACCGGCTGCGCGAATAATCTTGTTATCGGTTTCGCCGGCAGGAATCCAAACGCAGATTCCGCACTGAAGCCGACACTGTCCGTGGTTTCTGGCACCGTCTATTGATCTTGGGCCTTTGGCAAAAGTTCCAATTATTTATAGCCGGACCCACCTGACATTGCGCAAACGTGGGCGGAAAAGTCTGTTTCAGCGCCGATACAGGTGTCTTTTCCCACACACTGGGAAAAAATCTTCCGACGAAGCACAGCGCTTTTTACCCCGCTGTAGTCTCACAATGCCATCTGGGCCCGGCTATTGTGCCGTCCAACCCCTCTATATACTAGTGGGCTGTGTGGCTGTCTTGACTCGCCGATCCAGCTGTCTTGCGCCAACCCCGATCCGGGTCGCTTTGAGCGGAATCCTGAAATGAGCCAACAGTTCCAACACGATGTTCTGGTGATTGGCAGCGGTGCTGCCGGTTTGAGTCTCGCGCTGACCTTGCCCGGTCATCTGCGCATTGCCGTATTGAGCAAGGGCGATCTCGCCAACGGCTCGACCTTTTGGGCTCAAGGTGGGGTCGCCGCCGTGCTCGACGACACTGACACTGTCGAATCCCACGTCGACGACACCCTTAATGCCGGCGGCGGTTTGTGCCACGAAGATGCCGTGCGCTTCACCGTCGAGCACAGCCGCGAAGCCATTCAATGGCTGATCGACCAGGGCGTGCCGTTTACCCGTGACGAAAAGTCCGGCACCGAGGATGGCGGTTTCGAATTTCACCTGACCCGCGAAGGCGGCCACAGCCATCGGCGGATCATCCACGCGGCCGACGCCACCGGCGCTGCGATCTTCAAGACCTTGTTGGCCCGGGCCAAAGAGCGCGCGAACATCGAATTGCTGGAACAGCGTGTCGCCGTCGATCTGATCACCGAGCGCCGTCTGGGCCTGCAAGGCGAGCGGTGTCTCGGCGCCTACGTGCTGAACCGCGCCACCGGCGAAGTCGATACTTACGGCGCACGCTTCGTGATCCTCGCCTCGGGCGGCGCCGCCAAAGTCTACCTTTATACCAGCAACCCGGACGGCGCCTGCGGTGACGGCATCGCCATGGCCTGGCGCTCCGGCTGCCGGGTGGCCAATCTGGAATTCAACCAGTTCCACCCGACCTGCCTCTATCACCCGCAAGCCAAAAGCTTCCTGATCACCGAAGCCCTGCGTGGCGAAGGTGCGCATTTGAAGCTGCCCAACGGCGAGCGCTTCATGCACCGCTTCGACAAACGCGCCGAGCTGGCGCCGCGTGACATCGTCGCGCGGGCCATCGACCATGAAATGAAGCGCCTGGGCATCGACTGCGTTTATCTCGACATCAGTCACAAGCCCGAATCGTTCGTCAAAAGCCACTTCCCGACTGTTTATGAGCGCTGCCTGGGCTTCGGCATCGACATCACCAGTCAACCGATCCCGGTGGTTCCCGCAGCGCACTACACCTGTGGCGGTGTGATGGTTGATCAGCACGGTCGCACCGACGTGCCCGGACTCTACGCCATCGGCGAAACCAGCTTCACCGGTCTGCACGGCGCCAACCGCATGGCCAGCAACTCGCTTCTGGAATGCTTCGTCTATGCCCGTTCGGCAGCGACAGACATTCTCGCGCAGCTGGATGATGTCGCGGCGCCGAGCGCCCTGCCCGTCTGGGACGCCAGCCAGGTCACCGACTCGGACGAAGACGTGATCATTGCGCACAACTGGGACGAATTGCGTCGATTCATGTGGGACTACGTCGGCATCGTGCGCACCAACAAGCGCCTGCAACGGGCACAGCATCGGGTGCGCTTGCTACTGGACGAGATCGACGAGTTCTACAGCAACTATAAAGTCAGCCGTGACCTGATCGAGCTGCGCAATCTGGCGCAGGTGGCCGAGTTGATGATCAGCTCGGCCATGGAACGCAAGGAAAGTCGCGGCCTGCATTACACCCTCGACTACCCGGACCTGCTGCCGGAAGCGCTCGACACTATTCTGGTGCCGCCCACCTACGCCGGCTGAACTTGAGCCGCACTCGCAGGCGTCGGTGCAGATCCGCCGCCTGCGAATCCCGTGGCACGCAGATCGATCTGACCCGCCATTGCCCGCGCAAGCGAAAACGCAGAACCACGATCAGCGGCAGCGCCAGGCTGTCCGGTCGTAACTGCGCGGCCTGCCAACCGCACGCCCGATTCCAGACCTGCCAGCCATCGCCGTCGCGTCGCAATCCGCAAAATGCATTCGGATGACTCAGCAGAATCTGCCGGGGCATCACCCAAAAGCCATGCAACAGACAGCCGGAAACACCGGCCAGACTGGCCCACAGCGGAATCGACAGTAGACACAACGAGCCCACGGCGAACGCCTGGGCCAACAGATACGCCGCCAGCAACTGCCGTGAGGCATGCCAGCGGCATTCGAACGTATTACTTGGGCTGAACACGATCCAGAATCATCCGGACCATGCGTTGCAGCTCAGGGTCTTCCGACTCGCTGCGCTCCATGAACCAGCCGAACATGTCCTGATCCTCACAGGTCAGCAAACGCACGTAGAGATCGCGATCCACCTGATTCAACGTTGCGTAAACCTCCTGCACGAACGGCACCAGCAACACGTCAAGCTCAAGCATCCCGCGACGGCTGTGCCAAAAGAGGCGATTCAGTTCAACTTGTTCGACCATGGAGCCCTCCTCGAATTTGCCGGGCAGTATACAGCCCCGGCGCGGGCCGCACAGTCGGCTTTGGTCGGGCACCCTTGATCCTTTATCAACTACCCATTTCAACCCTGCCCCCTTATGATGTGCCCCAGTCTATTTACCCTGCGATGACCCATGGCCGATTCTGCTTTTTTCTGCACCCTGTCTCATGAAGGCGTACTCGCGGTTCGCGGTGCGGACGCCGGAAAATTCCTGCAAGGCCAGTTGACCTGCAATATCAATTACCTGAGTGACACCCGCGCCAGCCTCGGCGCCCGCTGCACGCAGAAAGGCCGGATGCAGTCGAGCTTCCGTATCCTGCTGGAAGGTGACGGTGTGGTGATGGCGATGGCCAGCGAGCTGCTCGAGCCACAACTGGCCGACCTGAAAAAGTACGCGGTGTTCTCCAAATCGAAACTGACCGATGAAAGCGCCGCCTGGGTGCGCTTCGGCCTGGAGCATGGCAACGCAGCCTTGACCAGCCTAGGTCTGGCCCTGCCGGCGGAAACCGATAGCGTCGTGCGCCATCATAACCTGATTGCGATTCGCGTCTCGCCCGAGCGCGCCGAACTCTGGGTGCCCGCCGCCCAGGCGCAAAACATCCAGAGCCAATTGTCCTCGACGCTGTCCGAGGGCGATCTGAATCAATGGCTACTCGGCCAGATCCGCGCCGGTATCGGTCAGGTCATGCCGAGCACTCGCGAGCTGTTCATCCCGCAGATGCTCAATCTGCAGGCGGTCGGCGGCGTGAGTTTCAAGAAAGGCTGCTACACCGGCCAGGAGATCGTTGCGCGCATGCAGTACCTGGGCAAGCTCAAGCGTCGCCTGTATCGCTTGCGCCTTGACGCGGCTGAGCTGCCGGAGCCCGGCACTCAGTTGTTCGCGCCAAGCCACAACAGCTCGATCGGCGAAGTGGTGCTGGCGGCCAATGCCGAGGGAAACATTGAACTCCTGGCCGTGTTGCAGGCCGAAGCTGCCGAAGCCGGTGACTTGCATCTGGGCGCCCTCGAAGGCCCCGCACTGCACCTGCTCGACCTGCCTTACGAACTGGATCGCGACCGCGAAATCCAGCGCTGATCGCAGCATTGTTGCGACACCCTAGAGAGTCCAAATGAGCGAACTGGCGGAAAAGGTCCAACAGGATTTGGTTGCGGCCATCGATAACGATGACCTGGTTCTGCCAACGTTGCCGGAAGTGGCCCTGCAAATCCGCAAGGCCGCCGAGGATCCGGAAATCAGCGTCAGCGATCTGAGCAAAGTCATCGGCCGTGACACTGCGCTGTCGGCGCGCCTGATCAAAGTGGTCAACAGCCCGCTGCTACGCGCCGCGCAGGAAGTTACTGACCTGCACACCGCCATCACCCGCCTGGGCATCAACTACAGCAGCAACCTGGCGATCGGTCTGGTCATGGAGCAGATCTTCAACGCCCGCTCCGAAGTGGTCGAACAGAAGATGCGCGAAGTCTGGCGCAGCAGCCTGGAGATCGCCGGTGTGAGTTATGCGCTGTGTCGTCGTCACACTCAGCTCAAGCCGGATCAGGCGGCGCTCGGCGGCCTGGTGCATCAGATTGGTGTGTTGCCGATTTTGACCTACGCCGAAGACCACAACGAGTTGCTCTCGGATGCGGTCAGCCTCACCCATGTGATCGAGCAGATTCATCCATTGCTGGGCGAGAAGTTGCTGCGGGTCTGGGAGTTTCCCGAACGGCTGGTGCAATTGCCATTGCTGTACGAGGACTTTCAGCGCGACTCGGCCAAAATCGATTACGTCGATTTGGTGCAAGTAGCGAACCTGTATTGCCGCAAGGGTACCGACCATCCTTTCGCGCGGATTGATCCGCTGAGTGTTCCAGCGTTCAGAAAGCTGGGGATTGATCCGGAGAACAAACAGTTTTGCGCGGATCTGGAAGAGTCGCGGTCGATGTTTTACTGATCCGGGACCGAGGCGTACCCTCACCTGGAATGCAATCCCATGTAGGAGTGAGCCTGCTCGCGAAAAGGTCCGTGCAGACACCACGATCACCCAGCGATAAAACTCACCCGCACCTTCAACCCCGCCTGCTCACCGTCATGCAAGGTGATCTGCGCCAGATGCGCCCGGCAGATCTCGCCGACAATCGCCAGGCCCAGGCCTGATCCGGCGACCTGCTGATTACGCCGGTAAAACCGCTCGAACACGCGATCGCGCTCTTCCTGCGGAATGCCTGGCCCGTCGTCTTCTACCTCAAGCACCGCCGGTGCCGTCACCCGCAAAATCACATTGCCACCCTGCGGGGTATGCGCCAGTGCGTTATCGACCAGATTGCTCAACAGTTCGTTAAGCAAGGTCGGTTCGCCACGCAGCCACACCGGCTCATCCGCCTCCAAGGCCAGCGCTACGCCGCGCTTGTGCGCCAGAGGCGCCATGGCCATACCCAGCTCGCGCGCCAATTGGCTCAGATCGAGCAGTTGCGCGCCGCCCTCGGCGATCGCCCGCGCACCGTTTTCGACGCGGGCCAGCGACAGCAGCTGATTGGCCAGATGCGTCAGGCGATCGGTGCTTTGTGCGGATGACTCGAGGGTTGTGCGCCAGGTCTCCGGCTCGTTTGAACGCAGGCCCAATTCCAGCCGAGCTTTCAGCGCCGCCAGCGGCGTACGCAATTCGTGGGCAGCATCGGCGATGAACTGCGCTTGTCGCTCGAACTGGCCGCGCAGGCGCTCGGTGAAGTGGTTGAGCGCGCGAACCAATGGCCCGAGTTCATGCTGGACTTCGACCAGCGGCAGAGGCCGCAAGTCGTCGGGCTGGCGCTCTTCCACTGCAGTGCGCAAGCGTTCCAGCGGGCGCAATGCCGCACTGACCGCAAACCACACCAGCAACAATGCACCCACGGCCAGCATGCCCAGGCGCAGCAAGGTATCCGCCGCCAGACTGCGCGCCATGCTGACCCGCGCTTCGTCGGTTTCGGCCACGCGAATCTCCGCCATGCCGTTCATGTTCGGCTCACTCACGGCTTTGAGCAGGCTGACCACGCGTACGTTCTGGCCGTTGTACTTGGCGTTATAGAAGCGGGCGAGCGCCGGATAGCTGTCCGTGCGCGGCGTGCCGGGCGGTGGCCCGGGCAGATTCTCGTAGCCGGAAATCAGCTTCTGGTGGATGTCGTTGACCTGATAGTAAATGCGCCCGGCGCTGTCGTAGGCGAAGGTGTCCAGTGCCACGTAAGGCACGTCGGCGCTGAGGCTGCCATCGCGCTGCGACAACCCGGCCGCAATGGTCCGCGCCGAGGCCAGCAGTGTGCGGTCATACGCGGTGTCGGCGGCTTCGCGACCATTCCAGTAAGCGCTCAAGCCACTGGCGAGCATCAGCACCACCAGCAACCATCCGAGGTTCCACAGCAACCGCCAGCGCAGGCTGCTGGGCTTATGCATCGCGGCTTTCCAGCAGGTAGCCGAGGCCGCGGAAAGTCACGATGGCCACGGGCTGGCCGTCGAGCTTCTTGCGCAAGCGGTGCACGTAGATTTCGATCGCGTCGGGGCTGGCTTCTTCGTCGAGGCCGAATACCTGGGCGGCGAGCTGTTCCTTGCTCATCACTCGCCCCGGCCGCGCGATCAGCGCTTCGAGGACGGCTTGCTCGCGCGAGGTCAGAGTCAGCAGTTCTTCGCCGAGGGTGAAGCGTCGGGTGTCGAGGTCATACGCCAGCACACCACAGCGCTGCTGACGCTCGCCGCCCAGGACACTGCGGCGCAGCAAGGCTTTGACCCGCGCTTCCAGTTCCGTCAGTTCAAACGGCTTGGCCAGATAATCATCAGCACCGAGATTGAGACCATGTACGCGGTCCTTCACGTCACTGCGCGCCGTCAGCATCAGGACGGGCAGGTTCTTGCCGCGGGCACGCAGACGGGCCAGTACCTCGAAACCGTCCATGCGCGGCAGGCCGACGTCGAGGATCGCCACGGCGTATTCCTCACTGCCGAGCGCCAGGTCGGCGGCCACGCCATCGTGCAACACATCCACGGTCAGACCGGTGCTCTTGAGCGCCTGAGCCACGCTTTCGGCCAGTTGCAGATGGTCTTCGACGAGCAGGACACGCATGGATTGTTACCTCGTTCAGGGTCGGCCGACGCCGCGCTTTGCCGCGGAGTTTACAGCCGCAACCGCCGCTGTGAAGCCTGAAAACCGTGAAAGACAACTGAAAGGTTGCTGAAAGGTTAGCCGGTTAGAGTAGGTTCACGGACAGTTTCGACTGTCGCCGCTGCTGCCACACAGCGCAACGCAAAACGCCACGAAGCGTTTTCGACCAATAAGAACAATAATCGGAGTACCCCGCATGTCGTACATGCACAACCGGGCTTTCTCACAGGCCGACACCCTTCGCTGCAACCCCGCCCTCGCCGGTTTTTCCGTGACGGGCTACGCCGTTTTTCCTTCCGATATTCCAGTCAATGCGTCCGCGCAACGAACACCTGCGCCCGCTGCTGAGCAAAGTGTTGCCCTTTGGTAATTCTGCACGTCCATAACAACAACTCCCAAGGAGACTCAGATGAACTTATCACTGCGTAAAGTTGCGCTCGCCGCAGGCGCGATGCTGTTTGCCGGGCAACTGCTGGCCGAACCGAAACGGCCTGAATGCATCGCCCCCGCCTCCCCCGGCGGTGGTTTCGACCTGACCTGCAAACTGGTGCAGAGCGCACTGGTCAACCAGAAGCTGCTGAGCAAGCCGATGCGCGTGACCTACATGCCCGGCGGTGTCGGTGCGGTCGCGTACAACGCAGTAGTTGCGCAACGTCCGGCGGATGCCGGCACGCTGGTAGCCTGGTCGAGCGGTTCGCTGTTGAACCTGGCTCAGGGCAAGTTCGGTCGCTTCGATGAAACCAACGTGCGCTGGCTCGCGGCGGTCGGCACCAGCTATGGCGCCATCGCGGTGAAAAGCGATTCGCCCTACAAGACCCTCGACGATCTCGTGCAGGCCTTGAAGAAAGATCCAGGCTCGGTGGTCATCGGCTCCGGCGGCACCGTCGGCAGCCAGGACTGGATGCAAACCGCATTGATCGCCAAGGCCGCCGGGATCAATCCCCGTGAGCTGCGTTACGTGGCACTCGAAGGCGGCGGCGAAATCGCCACTGCTCTGCTCGGCGGTCACATCCAGGTCGGCAGTACCGACATCTCCGACTCCATGCCGCACATCCAGAGCGGTGACATGCGCCTGCTCGCGGTGTTCGCCGACAAGCGTCTCGACGAGCCGGAAATGAAAGACATCCCGACCGCCCGCGAGCAAGGCTACGACATCGTCTGGCCGGTGGTGCGCGGCTTCTACCTCGGGCCGAAAGTCAGCGACGAAGACTACGCCTGGTGGAAAGACGCGTTCGACAAACTGCTGGCCTCCGACGAGTTCGCCACACTGCGCGATCAGCGTGAACTGTTCCCGTTCGCCATGACTGGCGCGGAACTGGACACCTATGTGAAGAAGCAGGTAGCCGACTACAAAGTGCTGGCCAAAGAGTTCGGCCTGATCCAGTGATCGTCTCTGTCTAGTGGCCGCGCTCCCCGCTTCGGGGGCGCGGCACAGGAGTTCTCATGCTTATTCAACGCATTTTCGCCTCGGTGTTGCTGCTGGTTTGCGCCGGTCTGGCACTGATGGCGTGGCCGTACCAGGCGGCTTTTTCCTACGAACCGGTCGGCCCGCGCGCCTTCCCGCTGCTGATGCTTGGCCTGATGGGCCTGGCGCTGCTGTACATGGTGTTCCGGCCGGCGCCGATCAAACACAGTGAAGACGAGCCGCCGCTGGACCGCGAAACCCTGACCAAGATTGCAATCTGCGTCGCACTGTTGCTGGTGTTCGCCGGCCTGTTCGAACCGCTGGGTTTCATCCTCAGCAGCATCGTGATCGGCATTCCGATGGCACGCCTGTACGGCGGGCGCTGGGTGCCGAGCATCGTCGTCACCACGCTGATGGCCATTGGTCTGTACCTGTTGTTCGATCGGGTGATGGAAGTCCCGCTGCCCCTTGGCCTGCTCGACGTGCTGGAGAACTGATATGGATACCCTCGGTTATTTGGGTCAAGGCTTCGGCGTCGCGCTGAGCCCGTACAACCTGGTCACGGCGCTGACCGGCACCTTGATCGGCACCGTCGTCGGCCTGCTGCCGGGCCTCGGCCCGATCAACGGCGTGGCGCTGCTGATCCCGATTGCGTTCGCACTCGGTTTGCCGCCGGAGTCGGCGTTGATCCTGCTCGCGGCGGTGTATCTGGGCTGCGAATACGGCGGCCGGATCAGCTCGATCCTGCTGAACATTCCCGGCGAAGCATCCACCGTCATGACCACCCTCGACGGCTACCCGATGGCCCGCCAAGGCATGGCCGGTGTGGCGTTGTCGCTGTCGGCGTGGAGTTCGTTCATCGGCGCGTTCATCGCCACGTGCGGGATGGTGTTGTTTGCGCCGCTGCTGGCGAAGTGGGCGATTGCTTTCGGACCGGCGGAATACTTCGTGTTGATGGTGTTTGCGATCGTCTGTCTCGGCGGCATGGCCGGTGATCGACCATTGAAGACCTTTATCGCGGCATTGATCGGCCTGTTCCTGTCCAGCGTCGGCATCGACGCGAACAGCGGCGTGTACCGTTTTACCGGCGACAACATTCACCTGACCGACGGCATTCAATTCGTGGTACTGGTGCTGGGCCTGTTCTCGATCAGCGAAATCCTCTTGCTGCTGGAAAAAACCCATCGCGGCCAGGAAGCGGTAAAAGCGACCGGGCGCATGATGTTCAACTTCAAGGAAGCGGCTTCGGTGTTCGTGGTGAACATTCGTTGCGGCCTGCTCGGTTTCATCATGGGCGTGTTGCCGGGTGCGGGCGCGACATTGGCCAGCGCCGTGGCCTACATGACCGAAAAGCGCATCGCCGGTGCGAGCGGCAAGTTCGGCCAGGGCGATGCCCGTGGCCTGGCTGCACCGGAAACGGCGATCGGTGCTTCGGCCTGCGGCGCGCTGGTGCCGATGCTGACACTGGGCGTACCGGGTTCGGGCACCACGGCGGTGATGATCGGCGCGCTGTCGCTGTACAACATCACCCCAGGCCCGCTGCTGTTCCAGCAACAACCGGATATCGTCTGGGGCCTGATCGCGTCGTTGTTCATCGCCAACATCATGCTGGTGATCCTCAACATCCCGATGATCCGCATTTTCACGCGCATCCTCGCCGTGCCGAACTGGGCACTGGTGCCGGTCATCGCGATCATCACCGGGATCGGCGTCTACGCGGTTCACGCCACCACTTTCGACCTGTTCCTGATGGTCGGCATCGGCATCTTCGGGTACATCCTGCGCAAGCTCGACTTCCCGTTGTCGCCGGTATTGCTGGGCTTCATCCTCGGCGGTCTGATGGAGCAGAACCTGCGTCGCGCGCTGTCGATTTCCAACGGTGCGCTGGAAATCCTCTGGTCGAGCCCGATCACTTTCGGTGTGTGGGTGCTGACCGCGCTGATGCTGCTGTTCCCGCTGATTCGCATCTGGCGCAAACGCGCGGTCGCTCGTCGCGCTATCGCCGATGTCTGATCGCTCGTCCCTGAAAGCCTGGTGGGGCACCCCGCTGGTCGGTCTGCTGGGTGGTTTCATCGCCAGTCAGATCGGCTGGCCACTGCCGTGGATGGTCGGCTCATTGCTGGCGATCATCCTCGTGCGCTGCCTGACCCCGTGGCAACTGGCGGAAATCCCTGGCGGGCGCAAGTGCGGCCAGTGGATCGTCGGCATCGGTATCGGCCTGCACTTCACCCCGTTGGTGATGGAGCAGGTGCTCAGTCATTTCGGTCTGATCTTCTTCGGTGCGCTGGTCACTAGCCTGTCGGCGGTGGTCGGGGTGTGGCTGATGCGCCGCACCGGCGAAGATCGCGCCACCGCATTTTTCTCGAGCATGCCCGGCGGTTCCGGAGAGATGGTCAACCTCGGCGCGCGCAACGGTGCTTTGCTCAGCCATGTCGCGGCGGGGCAAAGTCTGCGGGTACTGGTGGTGGTGTTGTGCGTGCCGGCGGCGTTCAAGTATCTGCTTGGTGACGGCACGCCGATTTCTCATGCCGGCAGCGTCGATTGGCGCTGGTTGGCGATTCTGTTTCCGGCGGGTGCCCTGCTCGCCTGGCTCTGGCAGCGTCTGCGCCAACCCAATCCATGGCTGTTCGGGCCGTTGCTGGTCAGCGCGGCGGTGAGCATCACCTGGGATTTGCACATCGGTTTGCCCAACGGCGGCAGCCAGATCGGCCAATGGCTGATCGGCAGCGGTTTGGGCTGTCACTTCAATCGGCAATTCTTCCGACGCGCGCCGTCGTTCATGGGCCGGACGTTGATCGGCACGGCGCTGACCATGTTGATCGCGTCGCTGGCGGCGTTGGGCTTGAGTGCGCTGACCCATCTGGATCTGCGTTCGCTGACCCTGGGCATGATGCCGGGGGGGATTGCCGAGATGAGCCTGACGGCAGAGACCCTGCAATTGTCGGTGCCACTGGTGACGGCGATGCAGGTGATGCGGTTGTTGTTTGTGCTGTTTCTGGCGGAGCCGTTGTTCAGGTACTGGAATCGCAATGCCGCATGAGTCTTAAGACCGAGTCGCCCCAATCGCGAGCAGGCTCACTCCTACAGGGGAATGTATTGCAAAGTAGGAGTGAGCCTGCTCGCGATGCTTTTAGAGAGGTGGTAACCGCCAGTCGATCGGCGTTTCGCCATTCTGTTCGAGGAACTTGTTGGTCCGGCTGAAATGCCCACAGCCCAAAAACCCTCGATAGGCCGACAAAGGTGATGGATGCACCGAGGTCAGCACCAGGTGCTTGGTGGCGTCGATCAGCTTCTGCTTGCTCTGCGCATGGGCGCCCCAGAGCATGAACACCAGATGCGGCTGCCGTTCGCTGACCACCTCGATGATGCGGTCGGTGAAGTGTTGCCAGCCCTTGTCCTTGTGCGCATTGGCATTGGCGCGTTCGACGGTCATGGTGGTGTTGAGCAGCAGCACGCCCTGATCGGCCCAGCTCTGCAGGTAGCCGTGGTTGGGAATGTCGATGTTGAGGTCGCGCTTCAGCTCTTTATAGATGTTGACCAATGATGGCGGCGCCGGCACGCCCGGTTGCACCGAGAAGCACAGACCGTGGGCCTGGCCCGGACCGTGATAGGGATCCTGACCGAGAATCACCACTTTCACCTTGTCCAGCGGCGTCGAGTTCAGCGCATTGAAAATCAACGGCCCAGGCGGGTAGATCTCCTTGCCGGCCGCCCGCTCCTGCTGCAGAAAGCTGCGCAACTCTGCCATGTAAGGCTGGTCGAACTCAGCACGCAGTGCCTCCTTCCAGCTCGGTTCGAGTTTGATACGGTCGTCAGCAGTCATGGTCATTTCCGGCAAAAACAATGGGGCGAACCCTAGGAAAGCCGGCCACGCTTGTCAATTGATCTGACGCAGATCCGGCACTTTCCCCCACAGCGATCATACTGATCGCTCAAATTTCCGATCGAGGTCACGATGAATCTGCACTTCGAAGAACGCACCGGCACCGACGGCGCCCGCATCGGCATCGCCAGCCTGGATGCCGAAAAGTCGCTGAACGCGCTGTCCCTGCCGATGATCAACGCCCTCAGCGACAAATTGAAAGTCTGGGCCGATGATCCGCAAATCGTCTGCGTGTTGCTGCGCGGCAACGGTGCCAAGGCCTTCTGCGCCGGCGGCGAGGTGCGCAGCCTGGTCGAAGCCTGCCGCGCTCATCCCGGCGAAGTGCCGCCACTGGCCGCGCAGTTTTTCAGCGCGGAATATCGCCTGGATTACAGCCTGCACACCTATCCCAAACCGCTGATCTGCTGGGGCCACGGCTACGTGCTGGGCGGCGGCATGGGCCTGTTGCAGGGCGCCAGCACGCGGATCGTCACGCCGAGCAGCCGTCTGGCGATGCCGGAAATCAGCATTGGCCTGTATCCGGACGTCGGCGCCAGCTGGTTTCTCGCACGGTTGCCGGGCAAGCTCGGCTTGTTCCTCGGGCTGACCGGCGCGCACATCAACGGTCGCGATGCGCTGGATCTGGATCTGGCCGACCGCTTCCTGCTCGACGAACAGCAACCGCAACTGATCGAAGGCCTGCTGCAATTGAACTGGCAGGAACAGACCGCCATGCAGCTCAACAGCCTGCTCAAGGCTCTGCAGCAGGAGGCTCTTGAGCAAATGCCCGAAGCGCAATGGCTGCCGCGTCGCCAGCAGATCGACGAATTGCTCGACGTCAGCGACGTCACCTGTGCGTGGAAAGCCATCAGCCTGCACCGTGACAGCAGCGATCCGTTGATTGCCCGCGCGGCGAAAACCATGGCCGAGGGCTCGCCGCTGACCGCGCATCTGGTCTGGCAACAGATCCTTCGCGCGCGGCATATGTCGCTGGCCGAAGTATTCCAGATGGAATACACCCTGAGCCTCAACTGCTGCCGGCACCCGGAATTCAGCGAAGGCGTGCGCGCACGTTTGATCGACAAGGATCAGAAGCCGCACTGGCACTGGCCGGATATCAATAACGTGCCGGATGCGGTGGTCGAGGCGCACTTCCATAAAGTCTGGGAGGGGCGACATCCCTTGGCAGATCTGATCCAGTATTGAGCTGACGCGTTGCTCGCGATGGCGACTGGCTTTCCATCGCGAGCTGGCTCAATCGGGCGCCATACGACTCAGACATTCAGCTCGTAAAACTGGATGATTTCCATCATCGCCCGCTGCGCTTCATCGTCGCCCTTTATCAAAATGTCTTCGACATCCCTCAATGGCGGAAGCGGGTGCAGACGTTCAGCAATTTGCCCTGCGGTGTAGTCCTGAATCGTTGCTCCTTGGCTGACTCTTATGAAGCCGATAGCGCTTTCACCTGCGGCGAAATGATTGGAAACCCGGATTTTCGGTGCCATGCCGTAATCCACCACGATCACCAGATCATCGCGATCACGGTGAAATTTCAGGTTGTCGATGGTCAGCCTGCGCTCGGAAAAATCGATTCCATCCAGGCCACCTCCGCTGTTGATGACCACATCTCTGCCGAGGCCATCGTATCGGTAGATATCATTTCCAGCGCCGCCGGACAGTGTGTCGTTGCCCGCCCCCCCCAGCAGCAGATCATCAGCGGGGCTGCCCGTGAGCAGGTCATCACCCTGCATGCCGCGAATCTCTCCGGCGCCGGTTATCGTGTCGTTGCCACGACCGCCCACCAAGGGAAGTGCTCGTCCGTCTCGCAAGGCAGTGAAACGCGTGGGATTGCTGACGATGACGCCAGTATGAGAAGTATCGGGCGCGGGGCTCAGCTGACTTGATTCCAAGAGTTGCTTCACACTTACGACCGACCCATCGCCGAACTTTACGAGCTCAATCCCGGCCCCCTCAAGTTCACCGTTGAGGGGCAAGACGATGCGGACTTTCTGCGTCCCGCCCCATTGGATATCGAGAGTCGGATGGAGCATTTTCGCCCTCGGCGGATTGCGGTAAGCCGCGCGACCTGGGTTGGGCTCCAGCTCGACATGGGTGGTTTCTATCAACGCAGCACCCCAGCTCAAGTGCAGTGCATCGCGCTGTGCATCTGCTGGCAGAACGACCGTGTCCTGATCGATCAATCCGAACTCGTCTTTCCACCCCGCAGCGCCAACTTCTGCTCGGTGGAAAACCGGGTTCGGTACATCCGCAATCGTGGTGGTCGCTCCGGCGTGCGCTTGGACGATGTAGGTGTCGGCACCGTCTTCGCCGTAGAGCCAATCGTCACCTGAGCCGCTGAGCAGATAGTCGGCGCCCTCGGAGCCCAGCAAGGTATCGTCCCCTGCCCCTGCGGATAAATACGCGCCCGGTGTTCTGTCACCGACAGTACCGTAGTCGAGTGGGGAGCCTGCATAAGCGACGATCAGATCATCTCCCGCACCGCCGTGAAAAACGTTCTCCACTTCGATATTGACTCGCCCACCGACGTCGTCGCCTTGGACGATTTTGTTTTTGAACGTTGTGCTCTCGGCATCCCAACGGAATTCCCTGCGCACGGTTTCGCTCGAACTGAAACTTGCCGCCGGATAAACGTACCAGCCTTCAAGGGCGCCGGACTCCTGCCGGTCTTCAACCAATACATCTGCGATATTGAATGAAAAACCGTTGGCAGAACCGGATCGATAATAGCGAGGCGCCAAGCTTGAGGAGGGCATTGTTCCCTCGGCTTTCACCTGTTTATGTTCGACCCGCGTTGTGGTTTTCGACTGCCTTTCACTGACTACGGCTCGCCCGCCATCAGCTTTCATCCACTGCGGCGTTTCAGACAGTGAACCTGCTTCGACGCTGTGATCGATCAGCTCAGTGTGGGTGGTGTAACCGGTGTCGCTGGTGGTGATATGACTGCGAACCCAGAACCCTTGTTCATTCAGGGTAAAACCAGTGGCGTGTCTGCGGGCGGAGCGTTTTGAATTGATTTGCGCGAGGAATTCCTCGGTCCAGTCAACCGTTTGAACAGATGCCACTGGGCGTGGCTTCGGAGCAGTTACATCGTCTGACTGAAGCGGGTCCTCAACTCTGCTTTCAACGGTTCCTGGGGCGGTTACACCTTCCGGTACGGGTAACTCAGGCACCTCCATCTGCGGCAATGTTTTGTGCAAGACATCGTCATAACCCAGTACCACGCCGTCGCTGAAACTGAATGTGGAGTCCTTCCACTTCTCGTGATTCTTGATGAGTATCGCGTCGCCCATGCCATTGGCCAGTCGCAACACCGTGCCGACGGTAACTTCGATAACGTCGGCCTTCAGGCTTTGCGCGGAAAACCCTGCACCGAACCTGATGATGTTGCGGCCACCAGAATCGGTAACAACATCCAGGCCATCGCCAGTGCCGAAATAATAAATGTCAGCACCCTCCAGCCCGTCCAACACGTCGTGACCGGGACCGCCATCAAACACGTTGTCGCCGGAATCACCGCGAAGGTAGTCCGTGCCTTCTGCGCCCAGCAACGTGTCGTTGCCGGCGCCACCGAGCAACGTGTCGTTACCTGAGCCACCGTCCAGATAATCGGCATTCAGCTCGGTTTCAGCGCTATTTTCGTAATCGCCGGCAAGAATGTCGTCGCCCGCGCCGCCGTACAGTGTGTCGGCACCGAAGCCACCCTGTAAGGTATCGTTTCCTTCGCCGCCCTGAAGCAGGTCATTGTTGATTCCGCCCGGCTGCAGGTCAGACACATCGCCATCCAGGAAATCCGCTCCTGCCCCACCCAGCAGCGTGTCCGACCCCCCCATGCCACGCAGCGTGTCGTCCCCCGCACCGCCATCGAGGAAGTCGTTACCCTGATAACGAACAGGATGGTCAGGGCTATCGCCGATCAGATCGTCATTACCTTCGCCGCCGAAGATCAGATCATCGCCACCGCCGCCCCAGAGCCTGTCGTCACCGGGACCACCGTCTAGCAGATCATCGCCAAAAAAATCTGCGGCGTTACCGTTGACGCCGTCGATTACGTCGTCATCACCCTGCAAAGTGTCGTTGCCAAGGCCGCCATACAACGCGTCGCTGCCACCGTTACCGGCGAGCAAGTCATCACCGCTACCGCCGTCCAGCACATCGTTGCCATGATGCTTGCTGGGTAGACCACCGCCCCAATCGAGATTGTCACCGAGCATCGTGTCATCGCCGCTGCCACCGGCCAGGGTGTCGTTCCCTTGCTCGCCTTCGAGCAAATCGTCGTCAGCCCCGCCGTCGAGCAGGTCCTGACCCCAGCCGCCGTCGATGAAGTCCTTGCCACCTTGCCCATACAGCACGTCATCACCGCCCTCGGATGCGCTGTTTGTCGAGGCCTTTGAATAGACCGTTCGATGACTGGTGACACCGCCAGCTATGGCGACGTCAGCGCGCTTGACCGCCCAACCCTGCTCCAGCGCACCGGTGGTTTCGTCTCCGGATAAAACGTCGTCGCCAGCGCCACCGATCAAGGTATCCCGGTCATTGCCACCGAGCAGAACGTCTCGCGATGCCGTCCCGATAAGCAAATCGTCGCCTTGCCCGCCGTCGAGCCAGTCGCCGCGACTTGCCTTGCCCTTGGCGTCACCGTCGGCCATGGCCTTTTCGATTGTCGTCTCTTTGTCGCCGAATAATCGATCGTCTCCAGCCTTGCCGAACAATCGATCAGAACCACCCAGGCCGAGAACAACGTCGTCTGCAGCGGAACCGTAAAGTACGTCGGCCTTGTTGCGCTGTTTTACCTTGGGCAGCAGCACAACGTTGCCCAGCTCATCAAAGGAGGGTTGATCGCCGGGGGTAGTGGGATCAGCGTCTTTGGCTTTCCAGTCGCCCTGAAGTGTCAGATCTGCAACGCTGACCGGCTGCCGCTCATGGTCGGGGAGTCGGATGCCAAGCATCCCGGGCTGGAAGTTCTTGATCACCACCAGATCGCTCTGGCCGTATTTGATGTTGAGCGTGTCTTCAATGAGCGTCAGGGTGATTGCCTGATCCTCGGTAGACCAAATGTTGCTCGAAGGTGTGCGGCGCTTCAGCGTGGGGATCGGCACACCGTTGATCCACAGCTGCCCATTGGCATTGGCATCGAAAATCTCATCAATGCCATCGCCGCTGAAGAACTCGTAGCGGTCACTGCCCTCGCCTCCGATCAAAGTGTCGTTGCCCTTACCTCCGATCAGCACATCATCACCGCCCATTGCGTACAGCGCATCATTGCCATCGCCTCCGCTCAGCGAGTCATTGCCGCGACCGCCTTCAATGACATCGTTACCCGCCAATCCGGCGATCGAGTCTTTGCCCTCGCCGCCATACAGATGATCGGCATTGCTGCCGCCGGCGAAAGATCGCCCATCGTCATCACCGAACGTGACCAGCGGGTTCAACACACCGGTGGTCATTGTCGCCTGTCTGCCTGAGGCGAGATCGGAGTAGGAAAACCTCTGCAGCGAATGTTCACCGAACGAGCCCTGGGTTCGGGCAATCAACCGCGCCAGCATCTGCGCACGATCCGCCAGCCACTGCGCGGTGATAAAGCCTTCGCCAGTGTGAGGATGGTAAAGCTCGAGGTTGCGACCGGGATAACCGTCGGCACGTTCTATGACGACTTCACTGAGTTGCTGTAAGGAATTGCGCAACGCCAGGCCGAGCGGTGTCTCCTCGCCTGCCAGTTTCGCCCATGCACTCGCATTGCCAAACTCGCCGATTGTTCGGGTGACGATGCTTTGCGACTGCTCTGGGGAGAATGCCGAGAAGAATGCGTAAGCGTTGCTGGCGAAGGTCTCGTTGGAGGTGGGTGAAGCAGCAGAATCGCCGTCGTAAGTGCGCCTGAATGTGTCGAGAAATTCGTTCTGGCCGTAGCGCAAGATCAGGTCGACCACGGCGGCGACAGGTGTGCCTTTCACTACATGCTGGATCAGTGGATTCACACTGCCACTGGCTAGAGCAATGTTGATCTGCTCCGGCACCACTGAAAGCAGACTTTGCAGTGGGTTGATGCCGAAATTGCTGATCGCCGCTCGCAGGCCGACGCTGTAGGAGTCGATGGCGAAGAGAATGTTTTTATAGTCGTCGAGCCGGTTGGCCTTTGCCTGAATGGGTGGGCCGTCAACTTCCGTATCCGGTTCGCCCGCAGAGATCAGTCTCCACGTTTCATAGGGAGGTTTGCCGCCCAGCAGGCTGAACCCGACCGTTCCGGACCAACCGGCATTACGCTTAACGGCCGTGTCTTCCTCGCCGCAAACCTCCTTGAACAGTGCCTCGCCAATGGCGCTGGCATCGATTTCTGCGATCTGGCTGATCGACGGAACGGTCCAGGGCGCCAGTTGACCGGCGAGGGACCCGTTGATCAGGGTATTGATGAAATTGACGGCAACCTGGTTAGATGAAAGCTGCATCAGGTCTTCACTGAAAATTGTATTCAGTCTGAGTTCACCTTGCCGCGAGGTGTAACCACGAATCAGCGCCGAGTAGGCACCGTTTCCACCGTTGGCATCAATAGCCACGGCCAGCCAGAGCCTGGCATTTTTCAGCACTTCTCCAGCCTCTTTATCGACAGCGAAAACCTCAGAAATTTTTTCGCCAATAATATCGAACAGCTTTTGATACAGAGGAGCGCAGCTGGCTCCTGCTAGTTTCAGCGCATCGTACTGAATTTGTTTTGAGCGCAGCCTCATTCCTTTGCAAATATTGGCTGCGTTGAAAATTTCTGTTTTTTCCATATCGCTAAAAACATAACTCATTGTTACTTCCTTGTAATAACAGAGCGTGAAAGATAATCACTGAGATACTTGAGCATCTCAGGTGCTTCGCGTAATGACGCTAGTCCGAGACCTACGCTCCCGTGTCCCCCAGCGAAGTCGAAGTTATCCAGATTGATAGTGCAGAAAAAATTCAATTTTCCGAAATCAAGGTTTTCCAATTCAGCTCTGCTGAACCGTGCCAGTTTCTCGTCAGTCAGTTGTTCCTCCGAAGCCGGACGAATCAAGCCATCACAGTTGATCAACCGAGGGGTTCCATCTCGCCGCGGCCAGCCAGTAATGACAAACGTTCTGACCGAATCTTCATTCTTGAAATGCGGCGGAGGTGCATCCAGCCAAATCTCCAGCCCCGGATAATTTTTCAATTTCACGATCAACTCATCCGGCCAGTTGACGTGCCGATAACCGCGCTCATGGGGCTCGGTGGTTTCTTTTCTGGTAAAAAGTCCGGCATTCAATTTATAAAGCCGCCAACTTTTGGGTATCGGCTCCAGGCGCAGATCCTGGTAACGGTGCAGTCCCGCGCCGGTCCACCAGAAAAACCCCTTCAGAGCAATTGCCAGGCAAGCCTTCTTATTCACCATTTCAGGCATGCCAACGTAAAACTCCGGGACCAGCGTCTTATCCACATAGGCACCGCCTAATATCGGCACCTGCTTCATGCTCGCCAGCTTGTTCTGACAGGCTTTCTCGTTTGCCTGGTGAATAGCCGCCGACTCGGCGGATTGTTCTTTTTGAATATAAAATTCCGCTACGCAGTAACAGACATACACGAACAGGCCATACTTCAATAACCTTTTGAACCATTTGATCGCCTGCTTACGCCACTTCCTGGACATTTCAACCCTCCCGATCAAACTGCGGAACGGTTGATATATCGTCATGCCCGGACATCGCCCTTTCAAAAATCTCAAAGTATTGGCTCACGCCCGATTTCACACTGAACCGACTTGCCGTCAACTTCGCAGCGCTGGCAAGACCATCGTACTCACCCGCCGACTTCAAAACCTTGCACACACTTCTGGCAAATCCTTGATGGTCGAAGAAATCCACCAACACTCCATTAATCCCATCAACGATCACTTCCTTGACCGGGGCCGTATCCGACGCAATGACCACGCAACCAGACGCCATCGCCTCCAGTAACGACCACGACAAAACAAACGGATACGTCAAATAAACATGGACTTTCGAACACTGCAGGACCGCTCGATAAGTCTGGTAAGAAAGCTTTCCTGTGAAATGCACTCTGGAGTGATCAAAACTTACTTCCGCCTCCATCCTGCGGCGCCAGCTTGCATACCCGACCGGCTTACTCCCATAACTGACGTCATCACCGCCAACCACGATGATTTGCGCATCGGGGCACTGAGCCTGAATATGCGGAATCGCTCGCATGAAACTGTGGAACCCGCGATAAGGCTCGAGATTTCTGGCGACGTAGGTAACGATCGGCTGTCCCGCTTTGAGCTCGATTCCATTGGGCAACCTGACTGCCCCGACTGTTGCCAGGTCAGAACCTTGAATGACACCTTCATGAATGACCCGGATTGCCGACCGGTAAGCGGCCGGAAAAAGGCTGCGTTGCCACTGCGTAGGCGAAATTGCGATATCACATTGTTCAAGATTCAAAAGATGCAGCGAATTGAGCACTCGCAGCCGTGACGAATCCGCCGTGGCCCGCGCAAACTCAGGGTCGAAGCCGGAATCGGCACCCTGCGCACGATAGTAGTACTCGCAATAGTGGATAAGCGGCGTATCGGGATAGACGTCCTTGGCGAACAGCGTCTCTCCCCATCCGGGATGAGCGAGAATCGCGTCTGGTCGATAACCCGACCGTTTCAGCCTGCTCAGGATTGCGAAAACCTGCTGCCCATCCATCACGGCTTGTTCGTAGCGAATCAGATAGGGGTGCATATTGCCGGGCGCTCGGCTGGTCGCTCGATAGCGATAGATTTTCACCCCGACGACGCCCGGTGCCGTGTCCCGGCCTATCGCCACAACCTCGTCATGCCGGGCCATCGCCGCCAGCACCACATGGCGGAACTGACCCGGAAAATTTTGGTGAATAACCAGAAGCTTCATAGCGCTAACGTCCATTTTTCGCCGCTATTGAGCTGAGGATCTCTCACGTCGTTCGGCATCCACAAACGCTAACAAATGCCACGAAATGAAACTGTAGGACGCTTCCGGGAATCCCTTGGGAGAAGGCGAATGAAACGACTTTTCGACGGGCAAAAAAAAGCGGCGCCTGATGCGCCGCTTGTTTGTTTACGGTTAATTACCAGCGGTTGCCACGGCCGTTGTAGTCACGGCGACCGCTGTGGCGATCGTAGCTGCCGCGGCCACGGTGGTCGTTGTCCCAACCGCCGCGACGGTGGCCGTCCCAACGTCCGCGATCATTGCCGTGCCAGCGACGGCTTTCGTAATAGCGTGGGGCCGGTTGATAGTGACGGGGGGCCTGGTAATAGCGCGGTTGCTGGTAGTACCGCGGCGCTGGCTGGTAATAGCGCGGCTGGGTGTAATAGGTGCCGCCGCTACGGTAATAGGAGCCGCCACCGCTGTAATAGGCCGGTGCGGGTGATGTGTAGACCTCTGACCTGTAGTAGCTGTCTCCGTATGAATATGGGACGCATCCGCCAAGGGAAAAAAGCATCACGGCAAGCAGTACGATTCGGCGATACATGGCGGCCTCCTGGACCGCGGGTTGGCCACACCAGCGACGCTGGCAGGCGACAGTCAACAATTCTGTGACTGTCGAAAAATCAGACAGCGTTTTCCGAATCTGGTGCGTTCCTGCAACAAGTTGAAACAAGTGATTATGAAATCCTGTTTACCTCACGGAGATTAGTTTCACAGGCGATCATTTGACTGATACCGAGCCGATCACCAATTTCGCCATCACCACAATCAGCTTTTCTATCCGGTAGACGGATGCGATTTCCCTGACACACCGCTGAGTCATATCCCCCGCCATTTCAGGCACAAATCCCGCAGTGTTTTCCCGACCATCCCACTAGAATGCATCCCATCGGGCCACTGCCAACGGATCTGCCATGCCGCTTCGTTCTCCCTTGTACTCGCAACGTTCACTGGTGCTCACCTTGGTCGCCCTGCTCGGCGCCGGGTTTCTCGCCACCTCGCTGTTGAGCTATTTCGCGTCCCGCGCGTCGATCCGCGACAACATCGTCAACACCGAACTGCCGTTGACCTCCGACACGGTCTATTCGGAAATCCAGAAAGACCTGGTCCGGCCGATCCTGATTTCTTCGATGATGTCCCGCGACACATTCATGCGCGACTGGGTGGTCAACGGCGAACAGAACCCCGAGCAGATGACCCGTTACCTCGACGAAGTCATGACCCATTACGGCGCCTACACCGCATTCTTCGTTTCCAATGCCACGCTCACCTACTACCACGCCAAAGGCGTGCTCAAGCAGGTCAAAATCGAAGAGCCGCGCGATGCCTGGTATTTCCGCGTACGCGACATGCGGGATCCGTACGAGATCAACGTCGACCCGGATCTGGCCAACAAGGACAACCTGACGTTCTTCATCAACTACAAGGTCTACGACTACCACAACCGCTTCATCGGCGCCGCGGGTGTGGGCCTGACCGTGGACGCGGTGATCAAGCTGATCGACAAGTATCAACAGCGCTATCAACGCAGCGTGTACTTCGTCGACACCTTCGGCCGTCTCGTGTTGACCGGTGCCGAGGGCGGCCCGGAAGGCGCGCACATCGGCCAGGGCCTCGGCGAACTGGAAAGCATGAAAAGTCTTGTCAGCCAGTTGCCCAAGCCGCACAGCGGCAGTTACGAATACTCCACCCACGGCCAGGGACATTTTCTCAACGTGCGGTTTATCCCCGAGTTGAACTGGTACCTGTTCGTCGATAAACGCGAGGACGGCGCGCTGAGCGAAATCCGCCAGTCGCTGTATCTCAATCTGCTGATCTGCCTGCTGGTGACGCTGATAGTGCTGGCGCTGCTCAATCGGGTGATCAAACGCTTCCAGGCGAAGATTCAGGCACATGCCACCCTCGACAGCCTCACCGAACTGCCGAATCGACGCGGCTTCGACATTCTTGCCGCGCAGGCACTGCACGAGGCTCAACGCGAAACCCGGCCGCTGACCGCTTTGCTGCTTGACCTCGACCACTTCAAGACGTTGAACGATACTTACGGGCACATGGCCGGCGATCAGGTGTTGATCGGGTTCGCCCGCGATCTGCAAAGTTGCCTGCGCCATGCCGATATCGTCTGCCGCTGGGGCGGTGAAGAATTCATCGTTCTGTTGAAAGACACCGACGGCGAGACCGCGCAGAAAATCGCCGAAAAAATCCGTCAGCACGTCGAGCAACACGAATATGCCTACGACGGCCACAGCCTGCATCTGACGGTGAGCATCGGCGCCACCACCGTGCAACGCGATGACACCTTGCACAGCCTGCTGTCCCGGGCCGATCATGCGATGTACCGCGCCAAGCAATCCGGGCGCAACCGCACCTGCATGGAAATGCCGCACTCGACCTATGCCTGATCTCAACGTCAAACCCGAACACTGCCCTGCGTGTGGCGCCCGCAACGACTGCAGCCTCGCCGACCCGCGCACCGCCGACCGCGAATGCTGGTGTTACGGCGTAACCATCGATCCGGCAGTGCTCGAGGCGCTGCCGTTCGAGCTGCGCAATCAAGCCTGCCTGTGCCCGCGCTGCGCGCAGGTCGAAGCGCAACTGCAAGCAGGCCGGCGGCCGATCCCGTAAGATGCGCGACCCTTTTTACGTTGAATTCTGACCATGCGCGTCGACCGTTTCCTCAGCAATCTGCCCCGCTACAACCGTCAGCAGGTTCGCCTGTTGCTGGTGGAAAAGCGCGTGCGGATTGACGGAAAAATCGTCAGCGACCCGCACAGTGAGGTACTGGAATTCAGCCGGGTCGAAATCGACGATGAGGTGCTGCAAAGCGGCAAACCGGCGCGCTATTTCATGCTGCATAAACCGCCGGGTTGCGTCAGCGCCACCCGCGATCCGCAGCATGCGACCGTGCTCGACCTGCTCGATGAACCGGACAAGGAAGAGCTGCACATCGCCGGGCGTCTGGACTTCAATACCACCGGGCTGATGCTGATCACCAACGACGGCGCCTGGTCGCGGCGACTGACGCAGCCGCAAACCAGACTGCCGAAGGTCTATTACGTCGAAACCGAGCAGGACATCGACGCAGGCTACGCGCTGAAATTTGCCGAGGGCATCTACTTCGCTTTCGAGGATCTGACCACGCAACCGGCGCATCTGGAGCTGCTCGGTCCACGCTCGGCGCGGCTGAGCATCGTTGAAGGCCGCTACCATCAGGTCAAGCGCATGTTTGGTTTCTTCAACAACAAAGTGCTGCGCCTGCATCGCGAATCCATCGGTGAACTGGCCCTCGACCACGCGCTAAAACCGGGCGAGTACCGCGTTTTACGCACCGAAGAGATCCATTTGTTCTAAGCCCGCTACCACTCAGCCGAAGTTGTCGAACAATTTACCAACCGCACTTGCGTGATCCTGGCTCCCCTGCTTGAATCAGGACGTCGGCCGAAATGTGACCGATTAGTCACCACATACTTCCAAGAAACTTTTTGTCGGTCGTCTGCCCTTAGGGGCTGCGCCTCAGCCGGCAATCTGCCCGCCAATAACAACACCCGTCGACCTGCCGTACCGGATCGACATGGGCCAGCACATTCCAGGCGTATGCCTACCTGTCACAAAGCTCGTGCAATCTCGATTGCGCGCATACCCGCTTGCTTGCCAGGAGTCTTATGACATGAGGCCAGAAATCGCTGTGCTGGATATACAGGGTCAGTATCGGGTTTACACGGAGTTCTATCGCGCAGACGCCGCAGAAAAGACCATCATCCTGGTCAACGGCTCGATGGCCACGACTGCGTCGTTTGCACAGACCGTGAAAAACCTGCACCCGCAATTCAACGTGGTCTGCTACGACCAGCCCTACGCGGGCCGGTCAAAAGCCCACAACCGGCATGAGAAACATCTGACGAAGGAAGTCGAAGGGCAGATTCTGCTGGAGCTGATCGACCACTTTGCTGCCGAGCACGTGCTGTCCTTCTCATGGGGCGGTGCGGCAACATTGGTCGCCCTCGCCCAGCAGCCCCGGCGTATCGAAAAAGCCGTGATCAGCTCGTTTTCACCGGTGATCAATGCACACATGCTCGATTACCTCGAGCGCGGCGTCGACTACCTCGGCAGCCGCGACGGCGACCGGGTCGGCCATCTGGTCAATAACACCATCGGCAAACACCTGCCGTCTCTTTTCAAGCGCTTCAACTATCGCCACGTCAGCAGCCTCGCCGAGCATGAATACGGGCAGATGCACTTTAACATCAACGACGTGCTGCACAGCGATCGACAGTGCTATCTGAACGCGGCGGAAAAAATCAACGTGCCGGTGCTGTTTCTCAACGGCGAATGGGATGAATACACCGCCGCCGAGGATGCGCGCCTGTTCGGCAATCACGTCGCCCACAGCAGCTTCACCACCCTGCAAGCCACCGGGCACTTCCTCGACATGGAGCACAAAGCCGCCTGCCGCGACAGCCAGAACGCCCTGCTCGGCTTTCTGAAACCCGCGCCGCAAGCCAGCCGAACGCGCTACTCGTTTGTGCAGGATCAACATGCAATGGCCATTTGAAACCGCGTCATCGCGGGCAAGGCTGCAAGCCTGAGGTGCCTTACTGCACCGGCGCAGCACTTGCTCGCGATCGACCGATTTCTGCGTGGCAAAGCCATGACGAAGAAAAGAAAACTTCAAATCCGTGGCCGAGTCTGGTACAAAGTCAGCCGCTCTGAGCGGGTATAGTTTAGTGGTAGAACGAAAGCTTCCCAAGCTTTAGATGAGGGTTCGATTCCCTCTACCCGCTCCACCGAATATTGATCTCGCGTTGGGTTGTCTGACGGGGGATGCAGGAATAGAAAAACCGGCCTTGATGGCCGGTTTTTTTGTGTCTGGAATTTGGTGAAAGACGATTTCCAAGGAAAAGCATTTAGCTCCAAAAAAAAACCCAGCGACTCTGAAAATCATCCAGAGAAGGATCGATATCAACGTCGCCCTCCTTCGTTGTAGCGGCGGCCACGTTCGCTCATCCAGTCGCAATGACTGGTTGAGCGATGCGCTGCCGTTTTGCCGCGTTAAACCTCATGGCAAAACACTGCAACACAACCATCTCTCCTAGAAATATGCACGGCCTAGACTGGATTGACCACCTGGCCGGACTGCAGCAATGGCTGCACGGTGGAAAGTCTATTGATCTACGGAGTTCAGTAGGTATAGTAACCACCAAGCACACCACAAGGAGGTGTTGTGAATAGCCGTTTTTTAATCGGACAACTCGTGGCAGACGGGTGGTTTCTGGTGCGCATCCGGGGCAGCCATCATCACTTCAAGCATCCAACCAAACCTGGACTGGTAACAGTGCCGCATCCGAAAAAGGATCTGCTCAAAAAAACGGCCGTCAGTATTTTGCAACAGGCCATGCTCTGAATCCGTTCTCAGCATGGCCATGGAGGATCACGAACATGCTTTACCCGATTGCGATTTCAATAGGCGACGAGGAACACGCCTGGGGAGTTGAGGTGCCGGACCTTCCCGGTTGTTTTTCTGCCGGCGAAGACCTTGATGACGCCGTCGCCATGGCGCGCGAGGCGATCGAAGGTCATTTCGAAATTCTGGCAGACGACGATGCGCCGATTCCACCGGCCAGCAAATTGAGCCTGCATGTCGCCAATCCGAAGTACGCCGGATGTGCGTGGGCGGTAGTGGATATCGACGTAGTCAAATACCTAGGCAAAGCACAGAAGCTCAACATCACTCTGCCAGGGCATTTGCTCAATCGCATTGATGAATACGTCTTGCATCATCCAGAGGAGAAAAGCCGATCGGGGTTTCTGGCTTCGGCGGCGTTGAAAGTTTTGCAGCAAGGTTAAAAATTCTTACCGAAAACCGGCTCTCAGTAGCCGGTTTTTTCATGTCTGACGTTTGCGCCAATGCATCCAGTACATGTCTTGAAATTCAATGTTGAACGCCTGTCCGAGAGGCACATTCAAGATTGCCTCTCCACTCAGTAACGACTAGCATCTCCCATATCGGGAGGAGGCATGGATGCGGATAATTGCAAGAGCGACGCTAAGACAATTTTGGGAAAGCACACCAGCTTATTCTGATGCTCAGACACCTCTCGTTGAATGGTACCGCCACATGGAAAAGGCGATTTATCGAACTCAGCAAGAGGTTAAAGCTGAGCTGCGAACGGTTAGCGTCCTCAAGGGAGCCAGGGTGGTATTCAATATCGGCGGGAATAAATATCGAGTGATTCTGGCGATCGACTACCAACGGCAACTCGGCTTTATCCGCTTCGTTGGGACTAACGCTCAATACGACCAGATCAACGCGGAGACCGTTTAATGAACATCAGACCCATTCGTAGCCCGGAAGACCTGAGCGCAGCATTGCTGCGCATGGAACAGCTGTGGGGTGCAGAAATCGACTCGCCGGAGGGCGATGAGTTGGAAATTCTCGCTCTGCTGATCGAAAAGTATGAGGAGCAGCATTTTCCGATGCCGCCTTCTGATCCCATTGAAGCCATCAAATTTCGTATGGATCAGCAAGGTTTGACACCGCGGGATCTTGAGCCCTTTATTGGCACAAGTGGCCGCGTTTCGGAGGTGCTGAACCGCAAACGCAAGCTGAGTCTGGCGATGATCAAACGTCTGCACGATGGTTTGCGTATTCCTTATGAATGCCTGCTCGCCAGTGTCTGAAGAAAATATATCGCACGAAAAACCGGTCGCAACGACCGGTTTCTTTTTACTCGGAAATCAACGCCGGCTAACCCACCGGCACCACATTATCCAAAACCTGATTCACCGCCAGTTCGCCCAGCATGACGACCTGGGCGATGCCGAGCAGGGTTTTGCGCTGGCTGCCGTCGAGCAAGGCAGCGAAATCGCCGAGCATGACGCTGGCCGAGCCGAGGGATTCGCTGGCGTTGACCAATAGCGACTCGGTGTCGGTGCTCGGGTTGACCTGGAACATGCTGCTGGTCTGGTACGGCGGTGAAGTGGTTTTCGGTGGGATGAGATAGTGGTCGAGGGCGCGTTCGGCGGCTTCGTGGAGTTTTTTTGAGTCGAGGGACTCGTACGGAGAGGCCGGGTCGGTTTCCGGCGGATTTGGCGTTACCTTGAACATGGAATCTTCCTGTAGTGGTAACTGCGACCATCCCGCTGCTATACGAAAGGGTGGCAGCTGTACGCAAGTTAGCAGACCGGTAGGAAGTCCAAAACCCGGCGCACCCGAGGGTGCCATGCGCACAGCCACCATCAAGTGCAGGCGAAGCCTGACTGGAAGGTACATGTGCAACCGTTGGTCAATCCTGGCCGGGCTGCTAAACCCGATCACTGGAAATCAGTGACGCGAACCAAGTTACCGACCGCCCTCCAGGCGCACAAGCCGGCGGATTCTGGCGTACCGGTAGGCAGCGGCGCAAGGATTTGTAGGCATCGGGACGTAACGCGATTCGACTTTAAACAGCCATGGCGCACCACGTGTAAAAGCGCTGGGAAAAGAGAAATTTCTCCGACACATTCAACGCAAACGGATTGAAAGGACACCGTCAACATGACGCAAAACATCTACGATGATCCCGAGTTCTTCCACGGCTACAGCCAGATGAATCGCTCGATCGGCGGCCTCGATGCCGCGCCGGAATGGCCAGCGCTCAAGGCATTGCTGCCGGTCATGCACGGTCTGAATGTGGTTGATCTGGGGTGCGGGTATGGCTGGTTCAGTCGCTGGGCAGTCGAGCAAGGCGCGGCCAGCGTGCTGGGGCTGGACGTCTCCGAGAGGATGCTCGACCGCGCACGGCAATCGACGACCGTCGCGAATGTGCGCTATGAACGCGCCGACCTCGAACACCTCGACTTGCCTGCCTGCAGTTTCGACCTCGCCTACAGCTCGCTAGCACTGCACTACATAACAGATCTCCCGGGGTTGTTCGCGCAACTGTATGCCGCACTCAAACCGGGTTCGCATTTCGTCTTTTCAATTGAACATCCGATTTTCATGGCGCCACGCAATCCGGGTTGGCTGATCGACAACGAAGGTCGCAAGCGCTGGCCGCTGGAAAGCTATCAGATGGAAGGCGAGCGGGTAACGAATTGGTTGGCCGACGGCGTGATCAAGCAGCATCGGACCGTGGGCACGTTGCTCAATACGTTGATCGCAGCGGGTTTCAATATTCGTCACGTCAATGAGTGGGGACCGAGTGACGAAGAGGTCGCAGCGCAACCGGCGTTGGCCGAAGAACGCGAGCGGCCGATGATGATGCTGGTGGCAGTGCAGCGATGATCGGGTTTCATGCTCCGAAAGGCCCCTCACCCTAACCCTCTCCCGGGGGAGAGGGAACCGACCGGGTTGCTTTCGAGAGATGCGCCGACCTGAGATAACGTGGCGAACTCAAGAAACTTAGAGGCGTGATTCAGCGAGTCGCAACAATAAACAAACGCGGAAACGGCAACAGCACCGAGCCGTCGGCCAGCTCTGGATAAGCCTCTGCAACCACCGCGAGATATTGCTGCAGATACTGCGCCCGCTCCTCCTCGGTCAACGGGCTCAGAAAAGGAATCAAACCACTGCCCTTGAACCACTCAACCACCCCCGCCGCTCCGTCCGCCAGTGGATGATGATAAGTCGTGCGCCACACATCGACCCGCGTGCAGTGCGGCCGCAGCATCGAAAAGTACTCGCTGGCACTTGCCATGTCGGTACGCTGTCCCGCAGCGCCTGCAAGCTTGCTCGCCCACGGTCCATCCGCAGCGACTTCGCGCATCAAGCGGTGGGACGGTTCGTTGAGGTTGTCCGGCATCTGGATCGCCAGGCTGCCGCCCTCTGAAAGCTTGCTCGCCAGAGCCGGCAGCAACGAATGGTGATCAGGCACCCACTGCAACACCGCATTGGCGAAGATCACATCGAACGGACCTTGGTCAGCCCATTTGTCGATCTCGGCCACCTGAAACTGCAAATCTGGCAAGCGCTTGCGCGCGGCGGCAATCATGTCTGCCGAACTGTCGAGGCCGCTGACCCTTGCCTCAGGAAACCGCTGCACCAGCAACTCGGTGGAATTGCCCGGCCCGCAACCAATGTCCACCACCGCCCGCGCCTGCGCCGTGGGTATTGCCGCCAGCAGATCTCGGGCCGGGCGGGTGCGTTCATCTTCGAAAGCGACGTATTGCTTGGCAGACCAACTCATTGCGTTCTCCTGTCGGGGCATGGCTTGCAATCGGGAAATGCAGCTGGCCATACCATACAGCGATCAGGCCAATGAGCTCGCTTCGCGTTCAGCGTCCGGTCCCGTTATTTGTAATTAGAATTTTCAGCGCAACGCCGATGTCTGAATTTCAGGCTCCCAAAACAAGGACTTCCATCATGAAATTCGCCAAGATTGCCCAGAAACTTGCCCTGTGGGCCGGTAGCCCGAAGACGTTCATGGGGGCGTTGATTCTGATCGGGTTGTGGGGGTTGAGCGGGCCGATTTTTGGTTACAACGACACGTGGCAGCTGATCATCAATACCTCGACGACGATCATCACGTTCCTGATGGTGTTCCTGATTCAGAACACGCAGAACCGCGATACCGACATTCTGCATTTGAAACTCGATGAGCTGCTGCGGGTGAACAAGGAGGCGCAGAACGCGATGCTCGGGCTGGAGGCGCTGGATTTGAAACAGCTGGAAGCGCTGCGCCGGCATTACCGCGCACTGGGTGAGAATCAGGTGTTTGATCTAGAGGGGCTGGGTGACAAGAGCAAGCCGAAGCAGGATTTGAACGAGTGCTGAACAAATCCAGGGTGTAAACACACTTGTGGGAGCGAGCCTGCTCGCGAAGATGGATGGTCAGTCAAAACCTCATTGACTGACACGCAGCTTTCGCGAGCAGGCTCGCTCCCACAGGGCACGCATCGCATTTCAACTGAAGGTTTCGGTCGCGTTGCAATGATACAGCGAACTCAGCGACTGGCCTGCAACGCGCGGGCCTTCTCCAGATGACTTTGCAATTTCGGCAAGGTCTCATCGGCAAACGCTTTGATCTCAGGCACGTCGGTGGTCTGTGCCTGTTGTTCGATCTGGGTAATCGCCTCTTCGGTGGCTTTGACCTGACTGGCGGCGTAAGCCTGATCGAAGGTTGCGCCGTCCTTCACTTCCGGCATCAACTCTTTGGCCTTGTCGGCTAGTTCCTCGCGGGGCGCAACCGGCAGGTCGAGTTTCTTGGCGATTTTCGCCAGATGCTGGTTGGCCGTGGTGCGGTCGTTGATGACGACGATCGTGTAATCCTTGACCTCTTTCGATTCGGTCTTGCCGTGGGCCAGACGGCTGGCTTCGATGTCGGCCATGCCTTTGGCGGAGGCATCGTTGATGAATTCGGCAGGCGACTGGGCGAACGCAGTGCTGGCGCACAGGCCCAGCAGGGTTGCAAAACTGACGTTACGTAAACGGGTGGCCATCCGGCTCATGGTCGCGCCCTCCTTCGTTGAAAATTCAAGCGGGCCATGTTTCACCCGCTGCTCAAAATATCGCGGCGGACAAGCGTCCGCCTCACTTAGGAATGCTTTGACGGTCAAAGGTTTAGAAAAACCGCCCGGGGCGCGACGAACGGTGCTTGCTCAGCATCAGCCCTTGTTCGGCATCAACCCTGGGAGCGCGTGCACCAGCGCATTGATGGCAAAACCGATAAACATCACGCCGCACAAACGGGTGATCAGCAGTTCGTGACGCTGATACACCGTACGCACTCGTTGCGCGCCAACCACACCGATAAGAATGGCGTAAGCCAGCGCACCGCCGATGAAACTCAGGGCGATCAGCGCAGGCAGCATCGACCAGTTGAGCAACTCGGCACGACTCGACAGCAGCGCGGTGAAGGTCGCCACCGCTACCGGGTACGCCTTGGGATTGGTCAGGCCGAAGACGATGCCGTGCCAGAACGGCTGGCGCGCCGCGCCTTGCGCTTCGTCGCCATTGCGACGCTGGGCACGCACCGCACGCCAGCCGAGCCAGAACAGGTACACCGCACTAAGCACGCCGAGCACATCAAATGCAGTGCTGCCGATTTCCCGCGCGCCAACAATCGCCACCAGCGCTGTGCTGCACCAGATCACATCGCCGAGCAGGTGCCCACACAGAAACCCCGCCCCGGCCCGCCGCCCGTGCGCCGCGCCAATCCCGAACACCGCCAGCACACCCGGCCCGGGCGTGATCCCGTAGATGAAACCCGAAGCCAGAACGGCCAACAGCAATGATGGAGTCATGGAAAACCTGCAAGCGCCAGAATACGTGGCACAAAGTCTATATCAGCCGATCACGTCCGATCACTGCGCGTCGTGAAAACGCCAGTCACATGCCCTTGAAACCTTGCGGCAACACGTACGTTTTGCCGTCGTAGCGCAACGTGGTCAGCACTGGCTTTTCGTGGGTGGTCTTCATTTCGCAACTGTCAGGTGGTCCCTCACCGGCCAGGCCCGTGGTGACTGAGCGGACAATGATATCGGCATAACCATGGGCACCGGTTTTGCCCATCTCGAGCGTGCGCACCGTCTCCGAGCGCTCGCCCGCGCAGTTGCCATCCCATTCGCCGCTGAAGCTGTAGACGACCAAGCGATCCAGCACCGGGCGCAACTTGTCGCCCTCTTTCACATAGAGCGACAGCAACGTTTCATCCAGCGGATTGACGCGTGAGGAGCCTTTGAAATGGGCGCGTACGCCGAATGCACGCAGGTCGGGCGTGAGTTTATAGCGCGCGGTATCCAGTTCCAGACTCTCCAGCCCGATAGCATCGGAGAGAAACGCCGACGGCTGATGATAGGTCGCCAGCGGTTGGGCACTGCCTGCCGAGATGACGGCCAAATCGAGATTGTATGAACCCACCCTGCCGCCGTCGGCATTGACGGGATCGGGCACGAACGTCGAAAGCGCGGTAATCGTCAACTGCGAATAAGCCGGCCAGTCCTTGCACAGAGAAAAATCCGCTTCCCCGCTGATCGCAGGCGGCGTGCAATCGGCCCACGCCTGCCCAGTCATTAACCATCCGTAGAGCACCGCAGCGCTGATCCACATGGACTTCATTGTCAATTCCTGCTCCTTGAAGATATTTCCAGGCGAGCACATTCCCTTTCTGCATCGGAGGATTCAACAGATCAGGCCAGCCACTCTTCTCATGCGTCTGAAGTCGGAATTCGCGAGCAGGCTCGCTCCCACAGGAGAGCGCATTCCAAATATGGGAGCGAGCCGACTGGCGAAGGCGTCATCACAGACGCCGCCAATCTCAATACTTGTCCAGCGTCCGCAACTTCTGCGGCAAGCCCCACAGCAGCAATGCTGCAGCGATCAGCGCGGCGACGCCGATGACGTACAGCGCCGGGGTGGTGCTGCCGGTGAGGTCCTTGATGCGTCCGACCATGACCGGGCTGACGATCCCGCCGAACTGCCCCAGGGTATTGATCACCGCGATCCCGCCTGCCGCGCCGGCACCGGCACCTGCGAGCAACTTCGGTGGCAGGGTCCAGAAGCTCGGGATCGAAGCGATGATGCCCGCACCGAGCAGCCCGAGCGCGACGATCAGGAATGTCGTGTGGCTGGCGAAGATCCCCGCGCTGAAGAAGCCGATCGCGCCGACGATCACCAGCCCGGCGACGAACTTGCGCCGCTCACCGGTGGCGTCTGACAAGCGTCCGATCACGACCATGCTGATCGCCCCGCAGATGTACGGGATGGCGGTCAGCAGGCCGATCATCACCGGGCCTTCGGTGCCGGCGCTGCGAATCAATTGGGGCGCCCAGAAATTCAGGCCGTAGGACGCGACCTGGATCAGGAAGTAAATCAAACCCAACGTCAGGAAACCGGGGATTTTCAGCGCCGCGAGCAATGAGCCGCCGCTTTTGTGCGGCTCGTGATGGGCGATGCGGCTGGAAAGCAATTTCTTCTCGTCAGCGGTCAGCCAGTGCGCATCCTCGATGCGGTCTTTGAGCTGGGTGAGCACGAGAAAACCGAGCGCGATGCACGGCACGCCACCGAGCAGGAACAACCAGTGCCAGCCGCGCATCTGCAATACGCCGTCGAGGTGTTGCAGCACCAGCCCGGAGAACGGCGCGCCGACCAGTCCGGCGAATGCCGAGGCGAGAAACAGCATCGATGTGATGCGGCCACGGAAGTGCTGTGGAAACCAGAGTGTCAGGTAATACAGCACGCCGGGGGCGAACCCGGCTTCCATCGCGCCGATGACAAAGCGCAGCGCATAGAACTGCCATTCGCTGTTGACGAAGACCATCGCCGCCGTCGCCACGCCCCACGACATCATGATCCGCGCAATCCAGCGCCGTGCGCCGACCTTGTACAGCATCATGTTGCTCGGCACTTCGAACAGCACGTAACCGACCACGAACAGCCCGGCGCCGAGACCGTAGGCGGTGTCGCTCAGGCTCAGGTCGGTCTGCAACTGGAATTTGGCGAAGCTGATGTTGATGCGATCGAAAAAGGCGAACAGGTAGCAGACCATGATCAGCGGCATCAGGCGCCAGGCGACTTTGCTGACCAGGGCTTTCTCGGCGTCGTGATCGACGGACGGACTCACGCCCGCCTCCATTACATTGAGGCTCATAGTTTTTCTCCAGGCGGACTGCCGATGGGCGTCCGATTGTTTTTGTTGTCTGGTATGCGGTTTCAACTGTAGGAGTGAGCCTGCTCGCGATAGCGGTGTGTCAGGCAACCTATGCGGCGCCTGATACAC